>SXQR01000162.1 GCA_005792865.1 Flavobacterium sp.
AAGGCACTTCGCAACAATTAAACGCGCAATACGAAATGTTCCTTTACCTGTCCGCTCCGGAAAAACACGATTCCCCAGCGGAAGGTATCGATCGAAACTGTAACAATTGGGTCCAGGCAGATTTGTTTCCAGGCCTGTTCCATGCCCGGCGACCAATGTATGTCGTCAAAAATCCAAACTGTATCTTTGCGAATCGTGGGCTTTAGTAAATTGAAGTAATTCAAAGTCGCGTCGCGGTCGTGATGGCCGTCAAAGAAGATAAAGTCAAAATTTTTGTCGGGAGAAATGTTGGTGATAAAATCAGCAAACCTGGCGTGGTGGACCATGACATTTTTAATACCGGCTGATTCCAGGGCTTTCGCGGCATATCCTGCGGTGACCGAACCTTCAACCGTATCGATGTGTGCTACTGGATTGCCTAATGAAAGCGAGAGCGTTCCGATGCCCAGTGAACTTCCCAATTCAAGCACTTCCTTGGGTTTAAAGTAATTCGCCAATCGGAATAATAATTTGGATCGAAACGCCGTCGATCCCGCCGCGCGTGCCATCTTCGACACTTTTCGGCGCGCATCTTTAAACGATCTGGATCCCGCGCCCAATTCCGCGATCTCAATTTCGGTCTGGTCGTTCAATAAGTTCTGTCTGAACCTGCCGATCAAATCATACTGCGGATGCTGCGTTTTATCGTACACGCACTTCATCAGCAAATCATACACAAAGGGCGAGTGCACGGCATATTCGTTTTTGGAATGCCACAGAAACCGGAGATATGCCAAAACCTGGTGCATCAACCTTCGGCTTTTTCGCCCAGTTCAAACCAGCGCAGTTCCTTGTTTTCCATTTCGCGGAGCACCGCCTGCAGGTCATTGGCGCGGCGCTCGATGTCGGCATCGGCCACTTTCCCTTCGGAGAATTCTCTTTCGATACCGGATTTCTTCTGCTCAAGTTCCCTGATCTCGCGTTCCAGCTTCTGGAATTCCTTTTGTTCCGATGATGTCAGCCCTGTAGCCTGTTGTTGTTTCCACGAGGTTTTCTCGGCCGAAGCCTGTTTGACCGGTACCGCCGAATCCTCGTAAGCCCTGAAGTCAGAATAATTTCCGGGAAAGTCCTCGATCTCGCCCTGTCCGCGGAACACGAGCAGGTGATCCACGATCTTGTCCATGAAATACCGGTCGTGCGACACCACGAGCAGGCACCCCGGAAAATCCAGCAGGAAATTCTCCAGCACGTTGAGCGTCACGATGTCCAGGTCGTTGGTGGGTTCGTCCAGGATCAGGAAGTTTGGGTTCTGGATCAAAACGGTGCACAGGTAGAGCCGCTTGAGCTCGCCGCCGCTGAGTTTCTCTACATAATCGTGTTGCTTTTTGCGGTCAAAGAGGAAGCGTTCCAGCAGCTGGCCTGCCGATATGGTCTTGCCTTTCATCAGCGGAATGTATTCACCAAATTCCTTGATGACATCGATTACCTTCTGGCCGGGCTTGATGACGATGCCAGACTGGGTATAATATCCGATCTTGATCGTATCCCCGATGATGACCTTCCCGGCGTCGGGCGGCGCGGTCCCCGTCAGGATGTTCAGGAAAGTGGTCTTGCCGGTACCGTTCTTCCCGATGATCCCGACGCGCTCACCGCGCTGGAACGGATAGCTGAATCCGTTCAGGATCACGCGATCGCCAAATCTCTTGTGCAGCTTGTGCAGCTCGATGATCTTGGAACCCATCCGCTCCATGTTGATCTCGAGTTCCACCTGGTTTTCCTTGCGCCTGCTCTCGGCCTTTTCCTTGATGACGTAAAAGTCGTCCTGGCGCGATTTGCTCTTGGTGGTACGCGCCTTGGGCTGGCGCCGCATCCATTCGAGTTCCTTGACAAAAACGTTGCGGGCCTTGTCGATGGAGGCGTTTTCAGAAGCGATCCGCTGCTCTTTTTTCTCGAGGTAATAGGAATAATTGCCCTTGTATTGGTAAAGTTTTCCGTTTTCGAGTTCGATGATCTCGTTGCAGACGCGTTCCAGGAAGTACCGGTCGTGCGTGACCATGAACAAGGTGATGGACTCTTTTGCGAAGTAATTTTCAAGCCATTCGATCATTTCCAGGTCCAGGTGGTTGGTGGGCTCGTCCATGATCAAAAGGTCGGGCCGGTTGATCAGGATCATTGCGAGCGCCAGGCGTTTTTTTTGCCCGCCGGAAAGCCCCGATACCCTGAGCGTCAGGTCGTCAAGCTTTAGCCTTGAAAGGATTTGCTTGAACTGCGACTCAAAATCCCACGCCTGGTGCTGGTCCATGCGGTCGAATGCCTTTTGATAGGCGTCCGAATCATCCGGATTCAGCAGCGCGGCCTCATATTGCCGGATGACCCTGAGGGTATCGTTGTCCGAGGCGAAAATGCTTTCCTCGATCGTCAGGTTTTCATTGAGGTCCGGCACCTGTGACAGGAAAGCGATCCGGATGTCCTTGCGCATCACGACCTGGCCTGTATCGGGTTGGTCCTTGCCGTTGAGGATGTTCAGGATCGTGGTCTTGCCGGTGCCGTTCTTGGCGATGAAGGCAATTTTCTGGTCCTTGTTGATGCCGAAGGAAATGTTCTCGAACAGCGTGCGTTCGCCGTAGGATTTGGAAATATTTTCGACCGATAGGTAATTCATGCCGCAAAAATAGGCTTTTAAAACCGCAAAAATTTCAGTTTCCGGGTGTCAATTTGTCTTCCAAAATGCCACAATGTCCTGCATGGAAACGATGGTACGCCACTTGCTTATGGCGCACCCACAATGTTTAACCTAAAATTTTAAGAGTCATGAACTTAGTCAAAAGAAACAGCCAGAATGCCGCGCTTTTCCCATCACTTTTGGAAGAGCTATTCCGGCCCGATTGGATGGGCGGGGTTCAAAACAACAATACCCTGAATGTCCCGCCGGTGAACATCCGCGAAACCGATACTGCTTATGAAGTCGAACTTTCGGCGCCGGGCAAATCAAAAGAGGACTTCAACATCGAGGTTGACGAAAACGTCCTGACCATCTCCTCCGAACAAAAAACCGAGAACAACACCCAGGACGGCCGGTATACCCGCCGGGAATTCTCTTACACCTCGTTCCGCCGCGCCTTCACGCTTCCCGATACCATCAATGAAGACGAAATCCGCGCAGGCTACGAGAACGGTATTTTGAAGATCAGCCTTCCCAAACGCGAGGAAGCGCTTCCAAAACCCAAGCGGTCAATTGACATCCAATAAAAAAAGCGCCTGAAAAGGCGCTTTTTTTTGTCGCATGTCAAATGTCAAATGTCGAACGGGCCTCCTAAGATAACCTTCATCCGAAATTTACTCCCCGGTGGTCGTTCAGTTCGGCTGACGCCTCTGACCAAAATTTATAATTTATAATTTTCTACGACGCCATCGGCAGCCTGTGCACCAAGGTGAACAGTTGCTCATATATGTCAAGGTTGCACTCCTTGCAGAGTTCGTTCTTGAGGCTGGAAACGATTTGATAGCGCTTGTTGGGGTCGAGGTTGATCAGGCGTGTCTTGAGCACTTCGGCGGTTGGATATTTGTACCTTGCCACCTTCAATCTGTTTACGATGTAATTTGAGTCCATTTTATTTTGTATTTAGCAGTTAATTCGGTTTGCGATTCGTCTTACAAATTTATATTTGCCTTTCGCAAGCGTGTTACATGAATTCTGTAGTGTTTTATAAAATTTCATAGTTGTCAGTCGTCAGTTATCAGTCGTCGGTCGCTTCTCAAAACCCATAACCCAAAACCTATAACCCATAATCTCTTGCAGCTTTCCGTCATCATCCTCAACTACAATGTCCGCTGGTTTTTGCAGCAATACCTCTACAGCGTGCGCGAGGCGGTGAAGGGAATGGATGCCGAGGTTATTGTCGTGGACAACGCTTCGCCCGATGACAGCGTCTCAATGATTAAGACTGAATTTCCGGACGTCATCCTCATTGAGAATAAGGAAAATTCAGGCTTTCCAAAGGGCAACAACATCGGCGTGGCCGCGGCAAAGGGCGAATTTATCTGCATCCTGAACCCGGACACGGTGGTGGGCGAGGAGACCTTTAGGAACGCAATCGGCTATTATCGGCAGCAGCAAAATCCGGGAATAGTGGGCGTCAAACTCCTGGACGGCCGCGGCAATTTCCTTCCCGAATCAAAACGCGGCATTCCCACGCCGCTGGTGGCTTTTAGTCGTGTTAGCGGTTTGTACAGGCTTTCGCCTAAATGGTTCGGAAAATACTATGCACAGCATCTCGGGCAGCATGAATCAGGTGAAGTCGAAATTTTGGTGGGCGCGTTCATGCTGATGAAACGGCAGCATTACCTCGATATTGGCGGATTTGATGAA
>SXQR01000163.1 GCA_005792865.1 Flavobacterium sp.
CCCAACTCGACGATGACGGTATCTGCAGCGGTGATTGCAATGCCCTCGGCAAATGCATCCGATGCCACCGGCTGGTTCTGGACCTTATCGATCCCCAATCGCGAAAGGATGGCCTGGACGTATCCCTTGAACTGGAAGAAATCGGATGTTTTTTGCGGATTGGCCCAAGTCTCCTGCAGCCTGTTCCCCGAAAGGAAAAGCGTCAGGTGCTTGAATTCCTCATACCCGCCGGGAAAATTGTGATAAGTCTTGCCGAATTCAAATATCTTGAGGTCCTGGTTGCGCCGGTTGATATTATACGCGATGGCTTCCAGTCCCGAGAAAAGCATGGATTGCCGCATTGCCGAGAGGTCATGGCTCAGCGGATTGAGCATCGTGACGTTGAATTCCGGCTTGAGGCTCGAGGACAGTTCCACATATTGCGGTGAGGTCAGTGAATTGGCCATCATCTCGTTGAATCCTAGCGAGGTAAGCTGCGCAGCGATGATGTTCTGCACCTTGTAATCCTCGGTCCTTGCCGAATACGAGACCGTCGCGTTGAACTTCTTGGTGAAATTGATGTTGTTATAACCGTAAACGCGCAGGATTTCCTCGATCACGTCGATCTCGCGCTGGACATCCACGCGGTAGGCCGGGACCACAAGCCCCAAACCGGCATCGGACATGCTGTTCACCTTGATATCCAGCGACACGAGGATCTTCTTGATGGTTTCCTTGGGCAGTTCCTGTCCGATGACCTTCGCCACCTTGTTGAAATTCAGGAAAACCGTGTGGTCTTCCACTTTTTTGGGGTAAACGTCAACGATGTCTGAAGTCACTTCGCCACCCGCCACTTCCAGGATCAACAGGGCCGCGCGCTTGAGTGCATATTCGGTAATGGTGGGGTCGATGCCGCGCTCAAATCGGAAGGAGGCGTCGGTGGAAAGCCCGTGCCGCTTGGCGGTCTTGCGAATGGTGACCGGATTGAAATACGCACTTTCCAAAAAGATCGCATTGGTGGTCTCGGTCACGCCCGAATTTTTTCCGCCAAAAACCCCTGCCATGCACAAAGGGCCCTTGTCGTCACAAATCATCAGGTCCTCCGGGTGCAGGATCCGCTCGGCCTCGTCCAGGGTCGTGAAACGCGTGCCTGCGTCAACGGTCTTGACCGTGATCTTTCCGGTGATTTTTGCCGCATCAAAGGCATGCAGCGGTTGCCCGAGCTCGTGAAGGACATAATTGGTCACGTCCACGACATTGTTTTTTGGCGTCAGGCCGATGGCGCGCAAGCGGTTCTGCAGCCAATCCGGCGACGGCTTCACCGATACGCTCGAGATCGTCACCCCGCAATAGCGCGGGGCCAGTTTCGCGTCCTTGACATCGACATCGATCTTGAGCACGCGCTTGTCAACCTTGAATTTTGAAACCGATGGCGTGATCAGCTCAACATGCACGTTCTTCTGCATCAGGCCGGCACGCAGGTCGCGCGCGACGCCCATGTGACTCATCGCATCGGCCCGGTTTGGGGTCAGCCCGATCTCAAAGACCTCGTCGTCCTCGATATTAAAAACTTTAGCAGCCGGCGTTCCTGGCTTGAGCGCCGGGTCAAGCACCATGATGCCCTCGTGCGAGGTCCCCAGCCCGAGCTCATCTTCGGCGCAGATCATGCCATGGCTGTCCTCGTCACGGATGCGGCCCTTCTTGATCTGGAAGGGTTGGCCTTTTTCGTCGTACAAAGTGGTCCCGACCGTCGCGACGGGAACCTTTTGCCCGGCCGCCACATTGGCCGCACCGCAGACAATCTGCAGGGGAATCCCGTCGCCGAGGTCTACCTTGCAAACCTTCAGCCGGTCGGCATTGGGATGCTGGACACAACTGACCACATGCCCCACGACGACGCCTTCAAGTCCGCCGCGGACCGATTGGAAAGGTTCGACCGCTTCGACCTCTAGCCCAAGATCGGTGAGCAGTGCGGCGGTCTCGGCGGATTTCCAGTCTGTTTTTATGAATTGCCTGAGCCAGTTGTACGAGATTTTCATGAATGGTTGATTACGCCGGCAAAGATAACAATTCGCTGCCGTACGAGGGAAAATTTTTGGCGCCTGCGGACGGGTATTTTTCAACATTCCGCGCGGAAAATCGTATAAGGAATTCGCATCTCCGTGTAACGGATTCCTGCCTCCGAATGCGGATTTTTATGTTCTTAATTCAAAAAGGGAAAATCATGGAAAATGGTCAAAAACATGCACTGATCACAGGCGCGACCAGCGGCATCGGATACGAACTTGCAAAGTTGTTCGCGCGCGACAATTACAATCTTGTCCTGGTGGCCCGCAACGAGGACCTGCTCAAGGAAACGGCGAGGGAAATGGAGGCCATCGGGAATATCCACACGCATACCTTTGCGGCAGACCTCTTTGACCCGGGAGCTCCGGAAAAAATCTATTCGTTCACGCGCGAGCGCAACATTACCATCGATGTCCTGGTCAACGATGCCGGCCAGGGAGAATGGGGCAGGTTCACGCAGACCGCGCTTCAACGCGAACGCGACCTGATCCAGCTCAACATCGTCGCGCTGGTGAGCCTGACCAAATATTATCTCAAGGAGATGGAGGCGCGCAAAAGTGGCAAGATCCTGCAGTTGGCCTCATCGGTGTCCAAGGCGCCGTCGCCGTTCCTTTCAGTCTATGCTGCGACCAAGGCATTTGTCCTGTCGTTCACCGAAGCGCTGATCGAGGAAATGAAGGACACCAACGTCACACTCACTGCTTTGAGGCCGGATGCCACCGACACCGACTTTTTCCACAAGGCCAAGGCCGAGAATACCGTGACTTACAAGGAAGCCTCGATGTACACCGCCGAGGAAGTCGCGAAAGCCGGTTATGAAGGGCTGATGGACGGCGATGCGGTCGTGATCCCGGGATTCAAGAACAAGACCTACGATGTGCTCAACACGGTGCTTCCGGACAGCGCGGTGGCCAAGAACATGGCCAAGCAAATGGCGCCGAGCGAGAAGGAGGGAGGACGCCAAAGAACGCAGCACGCACCCTCTGCAAGGGAGCGCCGCGCGATCAACGAACGTGGCGGGCTCGTCAATGGCGACGTCGTGTAATTGCCTGCAAGTCAAACAATGAACCTTCCGTATGGGAGGTTTTTTTTTGGCTTATTGAAAACATTTCTGGTCAAATGAGTTCCTCAACATGCCGACGGATGTTCTCGCTCATCCGCAAGGTGGGCAGGTCGTTGGCGTCGTCGCCGAACGGGTCTTCGATTTCCTCGGCGATCAACTCCAGGCTGGCCAGGACATAGAAGATGAACACGACTACCGGGACCACGTAGAAGCCAAGGCTGAAGGCATAACCAAAGGGAAGCGTCATCACGTAAAAAAAAACGAATTTCTTGAGGAAGGCGCTGTAGGAATAGGGGATGGGGGTATTCTTGATGCGTTCGCAGGCGCCGCAGATCTCCGTAAAGGACCGCAACTCCTCATTGATCATGAACAGTTGCCCGGCCGAGATCCTGCCCGATACATGCAGCGCATTCACCCTGTCCATCATCATTGCCGCGACCTGGTTGGGCATGTGCTTTTCAAGATCCAGTTGCATGTCCGGATCGTCCGAAAGCGCGTTGGCCGTTTGCGAACTGCCCAGGTGTTGGTGCAAAACCTGGGCGTATTGCGGGATCATCTTCCTGAAAAACTGCCGGTCGTCCTGCGACTCCTTCAAGATCGCCGATAATTTCATCGCCAGGTTGCGGCTGTTGTTGACAAGGGCGCCCCACAATTTCCGTCCTTCCCACCAGCGGTCGTACGCGGTATTGGTCCTGAAAACCAGCAGCAGCGAGATCACGAAGCCCAGCATGCCGTGCATCAGCGTGATGTTCTTGACATAACTGGCCTCCGAAAGTTTCCAATGCACCACTTCGAGGTACCCCACCAGGCCCGAATAAATCCCGATGGCCAGCATGATGGGCAGGAGCGTGCGGAAGGTATCGGCCTTGTGGAACCTGAAAATGAACGTGAACCAGTCTTTGGTGTTGTAGGAGATCATCGGTGTGCTATTGGCCGCAAAATAAATGAAAAATCTTTAAAGGCCCAGATTTCCCGAGAGTTCGCGCAGGGTGATCTCCGATAATTTTGCCTGGTACTGCGCGTTGTAAAAGCGGGCCTGCGCATTGATGAAGTTGAGTTGCGCGGTCCTGAATTCAAGCGTGGGCACCGTGCCGATGCGGAATTTGTCCAGCGTGATACGCAGGTTTTCCTGGGCGAGTTCCTGGTTGCGGCGTTCGATGTCAATGAGGCTGACGTTTGCCAGATAGGTCTGGTAGGCCGATGTAATTTGCGCGTTTATGGCGAGTTTTTGCCTCTCGATAAACAGGTCGGCATTCTCGACCTGCAGTTTGGCGACTTTCTCATTGCGGCGCTGGTTGAGCCCGTCAAAAAGGTTCATGGTCGCGTTGAACCCATAGCTGAAACCGCGCGATGATGCTTCGGTGGTGAAACCCAGCGATGATTCCGATTCGTTCCAGATGTAACCCGTATTGACCGTGACCACCGGATACCGGCCGGACCGCACCTGCCGCAACTGGAGTTCGGCAATCCGTTTGGAGAGCAATTGTGCCTGGATCTGGGGGTTCTGTTCCGATGCACGGTTGAGCAGATCGGCCAATGCCAAGGCCGGATCGACGGCAATTCCCTCGCTCACGCGGAATTCAATCTGCGGATCGCGTCCCATGAGTTCATTGAGCCTGACGCGCGTCGCCGCGTAGGTTTCCCGTTGCCGAAGCTGTGCCGTGATGTCGGTATTGAGGTCCACCTGTGCGTTGAGCACCTCGAGTTTGGCCGCTTTTCCGATGGAGTAGCGGTTTTGAGCCGTCTCTACCCGTTGGCACGAAATGACGATTGCCGTGTCAAGCGCTGCGAGCTGTTGCTGTTGTTGGACAAGGTCAAAGTAGGTACCCATCAGGTCCCCGATTCCCGCCGTCATCGCGACCCGGAGTTCGGCCTCGCCCAATTTACGCGTTTCCTTGAGCTGGTCGTACCGCGCAAACATGCCAAAGCCATCAAAAATGGTCCATCCCAGGTTGAATCCGTAATTCAGGGAATTGTTGCGGGCGTTGTCAAGGGTGATCACCTCGCCGGTCTGCCGGGTCTGAGTCGAATATTGGATGTTGTTGTTGTCGGTGGCGACGGCCTCCACGCGCGGCAAAAAACCCGCGTTGCCGATGGTCACGTTTGTCTGGTCGATCTTCAGGTCATTGGCCGCGATCCGGATGTCGTAATTGTTCTCCAGTGCTGTCCTGACGGCCTCTTCCAGCGTCAGGATTTCCTGTGCGAAAAGCCCTATCGGCAGCAGGAGCAGGCCAATCAGTATTCTTTTAGGTCCCATGGGCAACCTCCTTTTCATATTGTTCGATGTTGTCAAATTCGGGGCGGTGCTTGCGCTCGCGCGACCACATGAGGTAAATCGCAGGAATGACAAATAGGGTCAGGATCAATGAAAACAGCGTTCCGCCCACGATCACCACACCCATGCCGATCCGGCTCGTGGACGCGGCGCCCAGTGACAATGCAATGGGCAAGGCTCCAAGGGCGATGGTAAGGCTGGTCATCAGGATGGGGCGCAGGCGCGATTCGGCTGCCTCGGTGATCGCGTCGTACTTGGACTTGCCCTGCTCGCGCAGCTGGTTCGCGAATTCGACGATCAATATCCCGTTCTTGGTCACCAGCCCGATGAGCATGATGGTTCCGATCTGCGAAAAGATGTTCCAGGTCTGGTCAAAGAGCCAAAGCGAAAGCAAGGCACCGGCAACGGCCATCGGTACGGTGAGGATGATGATGAGTGGATCAATGAAACTCTCGAACTGCGCCGCCAGGATCAAAAAGATGAGCAGAAGCGCCAGCCCGAAGGCGAAGGCCGTATTCGAATTTGATTCGACAAAGTCCCGCGACTCACCGCCAAGGTCGGTCGTAAAGGTCTCGTCCAATACTTTTTCGCGGATATTTTCCATGGCATCGATGCCGTCGCTGATGCTTTTTCCCGGCGCCAATCCTGCCGACACCGTCGCCGACATGTACCGGTTGTTGTGGTAGAGCTGCGGCGGCGAACTTTGCTCCTCGACCGTGACCACGTTGTCGAGTTGGATGAGTTCGCCCTTGTCGTTCTTGACAAAGATTGAAGTCAGGTCCACGGGTGCATCACGGTCCTTTTTGTCAAACTGGCCCATGACCTGGTATTGCTTGCCGTTCATCATGAAGTAACCAAAGCGTTGCCCCGAGAGCGAAAGTTGCAGCGTCTGCGCCACATCGATGACCGAAACGCCTAAACTTTGCGCCTTTTCGCGGTCGATGGTCACGTAAATCTCGGGCTTGTTGAACTTGAGATTGACATCGACATTTGAAAATGTGGGATCGTCTTCGGCAGCCGCGAGGAATTCCGGAATTTTTTCGCGCAGCTTTTCAAAATTCGGGGCCTGGATGATGTATTGGATGGGTTGCCCGCCGCGCCGGTTCACAGCAATGGTAGGGGATTCCGAAACATTGGTGCGGGCATCGGGGTAACGTTTGGTCCACTTGCCAAGGGCTTCGGCAATCTCAGCCTGGCTGCGCTCACGTTCACCGGGTTCCACCAGGGCGATCCGCGCACGCCCCGAATTGACCGAGGCGGCTCCAAATCCCGGAGAGGTGATGATCAGGGCGACCTTTTTCTCGGGAATCGAATCATTGACGAGCTGCGAAAGTTCCTGCATGAAACGGTCCATGTATTCGTATGACGCGCCTTCAGGAGCGGTCGCATTGACGCTGACGAAACTCCTGTCGTCATAAGGGGCCGTCTCCTTCTTCAGGATCGAAAAGAACAGCCAGATCAGCCCGAGGCACCCCACCAGGATCGGGAAACTGAGCCATTTCCTGCCCATGAACGATTTGAGTGACCGGCTGTAGCCCTGGTTCATCCGCACGAAGTACTTTTCGGTGACCTCGTAAAATTTAGAATGTTTTTGCTGGCCGCCCTTCATCAGGTACGCGTTGAGCATCGGCGTCAGCGTAAGCGAGACGAAGGCCGAAATCAGTACCGCCGCACCAATGACCACGCCAAATTCCCGGAACAGGCGTCCCACAAATCCCTCGAGGAAGATCACGGGGAGGAACACAGCCGCGAGGGTCACCGAGATCGAGATCACGGCAAAGAAAATCTCGTTCGAACCCTTGATCGCGGCCTCGATGGGCGACATGCCTTCCTCAACTTTCTTGTAGATGTTTTCGGTCACCACGATCCCGTCGTCCACAACCAGCCCCGTCGCCAAAACGATGGCCAGGAGCGTCAGCACGTTCACGGAGAACCCCAGCATCCACATGATGAAGAAGGTTGCGATCAGCGAAACGGGAATGTCGATCAGCGGGCGGAAAGCGATCGCCCAGTTGCGAAAGAACAGGTAAATGATGAGCACCACCAATATGATCGAGATCACGAGCGTCTCCACCACCTCATGCACGGCCTTGCGGACGAAAGTCGTGTTGTCGATGGCCACGTTGAGCTTGAAATCCTTGGGCAGGTCGCGCTTGAACTGCTCGAACTGCGTGTAGAAGGCATCGGCGATATCAAGATAATTGGTCCCGGGCTGGGGAATGATCGCCATCCCCACCATCGGCTGGCCCGATTCGCTGAGCTTGGTCTCGAGGTTTTCGGCCTCAAGCGCGGCTTTCCCGATGTCGCTCAGCCGGACGATCTTTTCGCCCTCGGCCAAAATGATGATGTTGTTGAATTCTTCCTCGGTGGTCAGGTTGCCAACGGTCTTGACGGTCAGTTCGGTGTTCGCGCCGGTCAATTTACCCGAGGGAAGTTCCACGTTTTGC
>SXQR01000164.1 GCA_005792865.1 Flavobacterium sp.
CGAATCGGGTTCCACGACATTCTGGCCCTGTTTGAAGATCGGGCGTTGGGTCAGGTTGCCCACTGAGTCACGTATGCGCCCTGCAAATACCTCGTCCTTTTCATAGTCCATCACGATGATCCCCGCCGTGAGTTCGATGTCCTGGTAATAGAGTTCGGCGCGGTCGTAAAGGGTGATGAGTTTTTTCTTCTGGTCTATCTTGGTGTAGGTTTCGGCCTTGTATTTGATCTTGTCGCTGAGGATGGCGGGCTTTTTGACCGAATCTGTCCGGACCGTATCGGCAATTTTTACCAGATCCTGCGTTATTACGTTGAGGGTGTCCGAAACCGGGGGTGCGATCGTATCTTTCTGGGATGCAATCGGTACCGAAATGGACCTTTGGACGGGCTCCTGCGCTTGCGTCTTATTAGCCGGAATTGTTAGAAACATTGCTAATAAAACGATATTAAATAAGTTTGTGCGCAAAGGTTTAAGTGCTACTTTTGTGAAAATAAGGTGGAGTTTTCGCCTCGCCAAACTTACTGATTATTTTTTGTCAAAAATACGCATTAAATGATATTGTGATTGGTGTTACACTTAAATTAACTTTTACTTCCATGGGTCATAAAAAGTCGATTTCAAAGCTTTTTCTTGCCGTTTTTTGTACGTTTTCCCTTATAGGTTTCAGTCAGTCCACAAAATTCAAAGTTGCGCTCGATGCAGGCCATGGGGCGAAGGATTTTGGCGCCGTGTACAACGGGCACATTGAGAAGAATATCGCACTTGCCGTCGCGACCAAGGTAGGGCGGATATTGGAAAGCACACCCGGCATCGACGTCATCTACACCCGCAAGACCGACGTGTTCATCGACCTTATCGAGCGCGCCAACATCGCCAACCGCGCCGATGCCCATATTTTCGTTTCGATCCATTGTAACGCGAACAAGAATTCTGCGGCCTACGGCACCGAGACTTATGTGATGGGTATGACCAAAAACGCCTCTAACCTGGAGGCGGCCAAGCGCGAGAACTCGGTTATTACCCTTGAGAAGGATTACAAGCAGAAGTATGAAGGTTTTGACCCGAATTCGCCCGAATCGATGATCGGCATGACCATCATGCAGGAAGAGTACCTTGAGAATTCCATCGCGCTCGCAAGCAAGATCCAGGACATCTTCACCGACGCCCTGGGCAAGAAGAGCCGTGGGGTCAAGCAGGCGCCGTACATGGTCCTGCACAAGGCTTACATGCCGCGCGTGCTGGTCGAGATGGGATTCATTTCCAACCCGACGGAGGGCGCATACCTGGATTCGGAGGAAGGTCAGAACGAGACGGCCAAAGCCATTGCCGATGCGATCATCAGTTATAAAAAAGAGTACTTTGGTACCGGCGCCGGCGAGGAGATCGTGCAACGGCCGTCGCAAAAGGTCGTGGAGCCGGTCATCAAACCCACTCCGGACGATACGATCGTGCCACAGAAAGCCATCGTCAAGAATCCCGTTACCAAGGAACCGGAGGTCAAACCTGCCGCTCCGGGCGTGACCTTCAAGGTCCAGCTCGCCGTGAGCAGTACGAAACTCGACCTGATCCCCTCCAATTTTAACGGGCTCGGTTCGCTTTCCATGCTTACCTCGAACGGATTGTACAAATACATGTACGGCGAATCGTCAGATTACAACGAGGCGCGCCGCCTGATGCAGGAAGCCCGTGGCCGCGGATATGAATCTGCATTCGTGATCGCCTTCCTCGACGGTCAGAAAATATCGATCCAGGAAGCGCTTGCCCCTGCGCCGACAACACCAAAAAGATAAAATTTGAGACTGACCAGAGAGATCAAAACCGCCATACTCGTCATCGTAAGCATCCTCCTTTTCATTTGGGGGTATAGCTTTTTAAAGGGACGCGACCTGTTTTCAGATTACAAGACATTTTACGTCTATTATGACAACGTGGAAGGGCTTACCTCATCGGCGCCCGTGACCATCAGCGGGCTTGGCGTGGGCAAGGTGAGCGGGATCGAGCTGCAGCATGATTCGGGGAAGCTTCGGGTGGAACTCCAGATCAAGTCTGATTTTCCCATTTCCAAGACTTCGGTCGTCAACCTCTACGAGCCGGGCCTCATCGGCGGCAAACAGATCCAGATCATCCCCGATCTTGCCAACAATGTCATGGCCGAATCCGGCGACACCCTTCAAAGCGGCGTGGTTCCCGGGCTGACGGCAGTCGTGGCGGACAAACTTGCACCGTTGCAGGAAAAGGTGGAAAAGATGGTGGTAAGCGCCGATGTTTTGCTCAAGAACTTCAATTCGGTATTGGACGCCAAGACCAGGGAAAACCTCAAGAGCAGCATTGCCAATCTCAATGCCACCCTCGCCGAATTCCGCACCACCGGCCAAAAGGCAAACGCGATGCTCGACAACAACAGCGCGAAGCTTAGCAGTACCTTTACCAACATGGACAGGGCCTCGGGTAACTTTGCCAGGATATCCGATTCCATCGCCAAGGCCGACCTGGGCAAGACCATCCGCGAATTGCAGGCCTCACTGGACAAATTTGACGGGATCATGAGCGATGCGCAATCGGGCAAGGGAACACTTGGCAAACTGCTCAAGGACGAGTCGCTCTACAACAACCTGAACAAATCCTCGCGCGAACTTGAGCTCCTGTTGCAGGACCTTCGCCTGAACCCGACGCGTTACGTCAACATATCGGTATTCGGGAAAAAGAACAAACCGTATCAGGCGCCAAAACCGCAGGATACCATCACGACCTATAATCCGCAATAATGGGATACCTGGATAACATCCTCTTCGCCGTCATGCTGGCCATCGGCTTTGGTTATTTTGCCATCAATGTGCGCAAGCTAGTACGCAACATCAAATTGGGGCAACCCATTGACCGGTCTGACCGCAAGGGCGAACGTTGGGCAAACATGGCCATGGTCGCGCTGGGACAATCCAAGATGGTGAAACGACCGGTCGCAGGATTTCTCCACATCATCGTGTACGCGGGTTTTGTCATCATCAACATCGAATTGCTCGAGATCATCATCGACGGGCTGTTTGGCACCCACAGGCTTTTTGGTTTCATGGGCGGATTCTACAGCTTTTTGATCGGTTCCTTTGAAGTCCTCGCACTGTTGGTCCTGGTGGCGGTCATCACATTTTTGGTGAGGCGCAACATTATCAAATTGAGGCGATTTATCCATTCGGACCTAAAGGGATGGCCAAGGAGCGATGCCAATTACATCCTGTATTTTGAGATCGTCCTGATGTCGCTTTTCCTGCTGATGAACGCAGCCGATTACCACCTGCAGAACCTTCCCGGGGGTACCCCGCACTATGCGCAGGCCGGTGCCTTCCCGGTGTCGCAATTCCTTTCGCCGATCTTTGAGGGCATGTCAACCTCGGCGGTGATCATGCTCGAGAGGCTGTTTTGGTGGTTGCACATCGCGGGCATCCTGATCTTCATGAACTATCTGTACTATTCCAAACACCTTCACATCCTGCTCGCGTTCCCCAATACCTGGTATGCCGACCTGGAACCGAAGGGAAAATTCAGGAACCTCGATTCGGTCACGGCCGAAGTCAAGCTGATGATGGACCCCGGTGCCGATCCTTTTGCGGCTCCGGCCAATCCCGACGCGGTCCCGGCAAAATTCGGGGCGAGCGACGTACTTGACCTTGACCGTGTGCAGTTGTTGAATGCCTACACCTGCACCGAGTGCGGGCGATGCACATCGGCCTGTCCGGCCAACATCACCGGCAAGAAACTTTCGCCGCGCAAGATCATGATGGACACGCGCGACCGTTTGGAAGAGGTGGGCCGCAACATTGACCGCAACAAGGGCGTCTTTGTGCCCGACAACAAACAGCTGCTGAACGATTACATCACGCCGGAAGAACTCTGGGCCTGCACCACCTGCAATGCGTGCGTGGAAGAATGCCCGGTCAACATCAGCCCGCTGTCCATCATCATGGACATGAGGCGTTACCTGGTCATGGAACAAAGTGCGGCCCCGATGTCGCTCAACGCGATGATGACCAACATAGAGAACAATGCCGCGCCGTGGCAATACAACCAGCAGGACCGCCTGAACTGGCGCAACAGCAATTAAAAGATCAGCATGTCAGATAATTTGACCGTACGCACGATGGCCGAAATGATGGCCGAGGGACGCGACCCCGAATTCCTTTTTTGGGTGGGCTGCGCAGGGAGTTTTGACGACCGGGCCCGCAAAATCACGCGTGCCTTTGTCCGGATCATGAATACGGCCAATATACCCTTTGCGGTACTGGGAACTGAGGAGAGCTGCAACGGAGACCCGGCCAAGCGCGCGGGCAACGAGTTCCTGTTCCAGATGCAGGCCATGATGAACATTGAGGTGCTCAACGGCTACGGCGTGAAAAAGATCGTCACGGCATGCCCGCACTGTTTCAATACCCTGGCCAACGAATACCCCGGATTGGGCGGCAAGTACGAGGTGATCCACCATACGCAATTGCTCAAGTCGCTTCTCGACGAGGGAAGGCTCTCCATCGAGGGCGGCCAGTTCCGCGGCAAGCGCATCACCTTTCACGATCCCTGTTACCTGGGTCGCGCCAACAATGTATATGAAGCACCACGCGAGTTGATCCGAAAGCTGGACGCCGAATTGGTGGAGATGAAACGCTCACGGGCCAACGGCCTTTGTTGCGGTGCCGGCGGGGCGCAGATGTTTAAGGACGCCGAACCCGGTTTCAAGGAAATCAATATCGAGCGCACCGAGGAAGCACTGGCTCTCGAGCCGACAATAATTGCGGCAGGGTGCCCGTTTTGCAATACGATGCTGACCGATGGCGTCAAACACAGTGAAAAGGAGGGCCAGGTAAAGGTCCTCGACATCGCCGAATTGATCGCAAACGCCCAGGACCTGTAATTATGTACGTACCCTTCAACGAAATGCCCGAAGAGGCAAGGATCTGGATTTACCAGTCAAACCGCAGGTTCACCGATGCCGAAGCAGCCGAGATCGAGTCGATGACCCATGCCTTCACCCAGGAGTGGGCCGCGCATGGAACCGGCCTTCGCGCCTCGTTCCAGATTCTCTATAACCGGTTTATCGTTCTGGCCGTTGACCAGGAGCCGCAGCTGGCCACGGGTTGTTCGATAGACGCATC
>SXQR01000165.1 GCA_005792865.1 Flavobacterium sp.
AAAAGATGGGAATCCCCGCCATGGAGATGAGCGCCCCGGTCAGGATGGCGGCCAATAGCGGCGACGTTTTTCCCAACCCGGCAAAGGCATCGATGTCCTCGCGCTGGGTGGTCTTGTAAACGTAAAGCACGACGGCAAAGGCGGCAATTCCCGCAAGGGTGTAGGCCGAAGCGTAATACAGCAGTGTATCGGCTGATGTGGACAGCGCAAACATCACCAGCAACATGTATCCGGCATGCGAGATACCCGAGTAACCGAGCATCCTTTTTACATTTTGCTGACGGAGTGCCATGATGTTGCCAACGATCATCGACAGCATTGCAATGACGGCGATCATGTACTCGAATGGCACCGATACGTTTGCATTGAGCGTCGAGGCCAACTTGAACAGCGCAGCCATCGAAGCGACTTTTGCGAGCGTGCTCATCGTGGCGGTCGTCAGCGCCGGTGCACCTTCGTAGACGTCTGGCGCCCAAAAGTGGAACGGCACGGCGGCGATCTTGAACAGCATTCCGATGGCCATCAGGATCAGGCCGATGAAAAACCAGTTGGGAATGATTTCGGATTTGGAGAGTTCGTAGATTTCGGCGACGTCAAAGTAACCGGTGGCGCCATAGATAAGGCATATTCCAAAAAGAATCACGCCTGAGGCGAACGATCCCATCAGGAAATATTTCATCCCTGCCTCATTGCTGCGGATGTTGAGCCTGTCGCTAGCGGCCAGGATGTAAATTGAGATGGAAAGGATTTCAATGCCCAGGAAAAACATGGCAAGGTTGCCGAAGGAAACCATCGCGATGGCGCCGGCGCATAAGAAAACCTTGATGGATACAAAGTCCGAGAGCTTTCCGGGTTCCTTGCTGTAAAAGTCGCGGCTCATGGCCACCAGGAAAATCGTGAGTATGATAAAGAGTCCTGAAAATGCCGATGAGAACGGGGAGGTCACCACCATGTTGCTGAAATATCCGGCCGTTTCCCCAAATTCCATGGCATCCAGGCCGAGCGCTCCCGCCAGGCCAATGAGCGTCAGGGGCACGATTGCCTTGCGGAGGTTGAAGATCTCGAGAAGCAGGACCAGGATTCCGAGGCCGGTGATTGCGATTAATGTATTCATGGTTAGTTAAACCTGTTGATATTAGTCAAAATGTCCCTGAGCGGTGGCGTGATCAGGTCAATGATGGGTTGCGGGAAAAGCCCGAAAAACAAGAGCACGGCGATGATCGCACCCATGGTGATGCCCTCACTGGCCGTGACATCGGCAAACGGGCGGCTGTTCACGGGACCAAGCATGGTGCGCTGGAACATCCGCAACATGTAATAGGCGCCCAAAATAATGGTGAGCCCGCCCAGTATGGAATACCAGATGTTGATTTGTGACAGGCTATACAGCACCGTGAACTCGCCGATAAAATTAAAGGTTCCCGGTAGCGCGACCGATGCCAACACGAGAATCATGAACATAGAGGCAAATTTGGGCACATGAACGCGGATACCGCCCATTTGAGCAATCTCTCGCGTTTCATATCGGCGGTAAATGATCTCGGCAGCAAAGAACAGTCCCACGATCACGAATCCGTGGGCGATCATCTGCAGGACCGCACCCCTAAATCCGTCCAGCGACAGCGCATAGCATCCGGCGGCGATCAAACCCACGTGGGCCAGGGAGGAATAGGCGAGCAACTTCTTGAGGTCTTTTTGCCGCAGCGCAACAATGGACCCATAGATTACACCCGCAATGCTGAGGGCAATCAGGTATGGCATGAGGCCTTTCGCACCCAGCGGCGCGATCGGGATCTGCCAGCGAATGACACTGTAAAGCCCCATCTTGAGCATGATCCCTGAAAGCAGCATCGTACCCACCGTGGGCGCCTTTTGGTAAACGGCCGCCTGCCAGGTATGGAACGGAATGAGCGGTATCTTGACGGCGTAGGCCGCGAAAAAGGCAAGGAAGGTCCAAAATTGCTCCTTTTCGGTGAGCATGACGCGGCTCAGGTCGCCAATGAGGAAAGATCCTGTCTTTTGGTACAGGTAGGCGAATGCGACCAGCATGAAAAGCGAACCCGCGAAGGTGTAGATGAAAAATTTCACGACGGCCTTGCGGCGTTCGGCGGCGTCCCCGTTACCCCATATCAGGGCAATGAAATAGATGGGTATGAGCGCGATTTCCCAGAAAATGTAGTACAGGAATCCGTCGGCCGCCATGAAGGTCCCGCACATCGCAAAAGCCATGAAAAGGATCAGCGCGTAGAACGATCGCGCGTTCTCAAACCGGTTTGAAAAAGACGAATAGATAATGAGCGGCATCAAGGCCGTGGTCAACAGCAGCATCGACAAGGTCAGGCCGTCGCCGGTCAATGCGAAATAAATGACCGGTTTGTCCAGCCATTGTGCCATGAAGCCCGTATCGGCACCGGCAAGATGTCCTTTGAGCAGCACGATGGTCACAACCAGTGCAAGGAGTGAGGAGACCAGCGCGACTTTCCCGGCGGCCTTGTTCCCGCTAAGGTAGGTTGCCAGCGTGCCGATTAAAAGTATGGCCAATAAGTAAGTTACGTCCATCAGTAAAAATTATTGCAACAGGAATAAATAGGCAAGTATGGCGACAAGTCCAATGACGAACGCGAACAGGTAAAGGCCGATGCTTCCGTTTTGGAGCGTCCTTCCCTGGGTGCCGAGTGCATTCGCCACCGTTCCGAAACCATAAACAAAACCCGAAAGCATCTTTTCGAGCGTGTCGCGGAAAAATTTCGACATGGCGTTGATGGGTTTCACGATGATCGCCGAATAAAATTCGTCTACGTAATATTTGTTGTACAGCAATTTGGAAACGCCCGATATCTCTTGGTCACGCGGTGGAACGGTTCCCCTGCCGTATTTGAAATACGCCATTCCGATTCCTATAAGGGCGCCCGCAACGGCAAGCCCCATCAACATATAGGCGGTGGAGTCCAGATGGTGCGGCGCATGCGGCGCGTCAAAAACTGGGTCGAGGTAATGCGCCAGCCAACTGTTGCCCGGAAGGCTGATCAGTCCGCCCACCGCGGCCAGGATGGCGAGCACAATGAGGGGGAAAGTGATGAGCGCAGGACTTTCGTGCAGGTGGTGTTTTTGTTTCTCTGTCCCGCGGAAAGAATTGAAGAAAGTAAGGTACAGCAATCGGAACATATAGAAAGCCGTCATGATCGAGGCAAGCGACGCCACAGCCCACAGCGCCTTGTTTTCGTGGAAAGCGACCATCAGGATCTCGTCTTTGGAGAAGAAACCGGAGAAAAGCGGGATGCCGGAAATCGCAAGCGACGATATCAGGAAGGTCACAAATGTGATTTTCATAACGCCTTTGAGCCCGCCCATGTTGCGCATGTCCTGTTCGCCGTGGAGCGCGTGGATCACCGATCCTGAACCCAGGAACAGGCAGGCCTTGAAGAAGGCGTGCGTGATGACGTGAAACACCGCCACCTCATATGCACCCAGGCCAAGAGCGAGGAACATCAGCCCCAATTGGGACACGGTGGAATAGGCCAGGACTTTCTTGATATCGTTTTGGACAAGCCCGATTGTAGCCGCGAGAAGTGCGGTTGCCGCGCCAATCACGGCGATGATATCCTGCACCCAGGGGGCGAGGTCAAACACGAAATGCATTCGCGTCACCATAAAGATGCCCGCGGTGACCATCGTGGCCGCGTGGATCAGTGCCGATACCGGCGTAGG
>SXQR01000166.1 GCA_005792865.1 Flavobacterium sp.
AGCAGCAGTGCCACCGGGATGTTGCCCGAATTTTTGAATTCGTCCTGCGTCGGCCTTTCCTGTACCATGTCCAGCCTGACCTCGACCGGCGTACCGATGGCTTTCGAGTAGGGCGATGATTGCAACAGCACGGTTTTCCTGATGTCATTCATAAGCGGTTCGATGCCGCCCGCAAAATCAAACCGGATGCCGTCCAGGTTCGCCACGACGGGATGCTTTGCAGAGGGATAGATCAGCGGGGCATAGAACCAGGGGTATTGCGTGTATTGAGCGCCGCTGCCCGGGTCGCCGGTGGCCAGGGCGATGGGCGTTGCCATGATGTCCTTGACTAGGACCGGGTTGATCCGGAAACCGTACTTGAAAAACATGTCGTTCAGGTTCAGGTCATTGGGGTAGGCGAGGGAAGTTCCGCGGTCATTGTAAAGGCTGTCCATCTCCATGTTGACCTGGTCAATGAGCCACAGCGCCTTGCCCCCGTTCATGATAAATTGATCCAATACGAGTTTTTCCTCGTCGGTAAATCGCTCGGTGGGTTTGGCGATGATGGCCAGGTCGTATTTTTTTAGGTATTGGAGGCTTTCGTTTGGCTTCCTGGCCACCGAATCGAGCGTAAATGTTCCGATGTAGTAGTTATCCCGAACCTGCTTGACCAGGTCGGCGATCAGGATGTCATGCAGCTCGCCGTTGCCCTTGATCACGGCCACTTTCTTTTCCTTGGCCGTCGATACCGTATGCAGCCCGTTCGCAAACGCATATTCCAGGTGCTGGACGGAACTGATGACCTTCTCCTCGGTCGAGGCGCCCATCATGTTCTTGAGCAGCGGGATCCGGACGCTGCGGTCGCCATAGGTCGCGATCGCCCATGGAAAGACCGTTTCCTGGGTCTGTTTGCCCTTGTCGTCCACCGTGACCGAGATTGGCGTGAGGCCACGCTCAAGGAAACTCTGCATGACCTGTTCGCGCTCCTGTTCATTTTCCAGCGGATCGACAAATTGGAAAACAATGTTCTTGTTATAGGCGCGGAATTCTTCGAGAAGCTGGTTAGTCTCGGTCTGCAGCCGCTTGAACTCGCCCGGGAATTCGCCTTTGAGGAAGACGTCGATATAAAGCGGTTGCGAAACCTGGTCAACAATGTTGAGCGAAGTGGGCGATAGCGTATAGCGCTTGTCCTGCGTAAGGTCAAAACGCACAAATATCCTCGATCCGATGACGTTGGCCGCGATGATGCCGGCCATCACCAGCAAAAGCGATTTCAGGGTCCCGTTTTTCATGCTCTCATCGATTTTAACCTGTGGACCGTCAGCGCCAAAAAGAACAGGGCCACCGAGAGGAAATAGATGACATCGCGCGTGTCGATGACCCCACGGCCCATGCTGCGGAAATGGCTCTCCATGCCCAATGAAGAGATCAGGCCGGCCTGTGCACCGGATAGTTCCGAAACGCCTTCGAATCCGTAATACAGCGCAAAGCACATCAGGATCGCCACGATGAAGGCGACGATCTGGTTGTCGGTAAGCGATGACGAAAAAATCCCGATGGAGGTGTAGGCGGACACCAGGAAGAGGAGCCCGAGGTACGAGCCCATGGTGGATCCTGCGTCGAAATTTCCTGCCGGCATTCCCAGATAACCGATGGCGCCCACGTAAACCAGTGTCGGGACAAGCGCGAGTACGATCAGCGCCAGCGCACCGAGAAACTTGCCGCCGATGATGGGCCACACGCCAATGGGGTGCGTCAGCAGCAATTCAAGGGTTCCCAGGCGGCGCTCGTCCGAAATGCTTCGCATCGTCACGGCCGGGATCAGGAAGATCAGGATCCACGGCGCGATCGTGAAGAACGGACTCAGGTCGGCGAAGCCACTTTTGAGAATATTGAATTCGCCCTCAAATACCCAAAGGAAAAGCCCGTTGAGCAAAAGGAACACGGCGATGACAAGGTATCCGGTCGCCGAACCGAAAAAAGATTTGATTTCCCTTAATAAGATTGATTTCATCGAAGGCCAAAGTTAGGTAATCCAGATCAATGCACAATCAGCCCAGCCGCACGAGCCGCTCGGTGCTCCAGGCCATCGGTTTGTCGGCGAACAGCGTCTTGGTGAAGGCCCAGACCTCGCTGAACAGCGCCGAATTGCGATAGGCCTCGAGGCTTTCGGGACCATCCCAATGACTGTAGGTGAAAAACACCGAAGGCTGGTCCAGGTCGCGGTACAATTCAAGCAAACGGTTTCCCGGCGAATTTCTTATCTGCTGCTTGACGGTTTCAAAATTGTCGAGGAAGTCGCCAACCTTGTCGGGCCTGATGGACAGCCGGACGATCCTGATGAGTTCTTTATCCATTATTCAAAATAAACGGTTACGGTATCGCGGTACGAGATTCCCAGCAGGTTGGCCGCCGTTCCGACGGTGTCCGGATTGGCGCGGAATATCCCAATTTCCAGCAGCCCTGCCTCGTTGAAGATCGCAATCTTGATGCCCTCATAGTTTTTTATGGGATATTCGGTTTCGATGCCGATGTCCGAATACCGGTTGTGGATCCGGCGAAGGTTGTTGCGATTGCCTTTCAGCGAGCCTCCCAGCACGATTTCCAATTCGCGCCCGGCGCCGGTCTCGGCAAGAAGTTTTCGGGATATGTTGGTGACCGCATTTCCAAGATGGTCAATGTAGATGACATAACCCTTGACCGATGAGCGATCGGCAGATGCGACGGGTTGCAGCTCGGTGGGGCGCTTGATGTCGTCAATTTCCTTCCCGATCACATTGAGCAAGCCTCCGCGCCCGAGATGGCATGCCACCTTGACCAGCACGTCCAGGTCGTGTGCCGGCTCGGAAAGCCTGTCGTGTATGTTGATCGCGACGATCTTTTCGGGCAGCGTCCTTTGTGCTATGAGGCCGGGTATGCCATTGTCGGCACAAACAAAGAAATGCCCGTTCCACTGCATGGCGATGTGGCGGTTCTCGCGGCTGAGCTCGGCATCGACGCCAATGAAGTGGACGGTGCCTTTGGGAAACGATGCGTAGGCCGATGAGACGATGTAACTGGCCTCGGCCGAATTGAACGGGTCGATGTGGTGCGAGAGGTCGACAATCGACGTTTCCGGATTTTCAGACAATATCTTACCCTTGATCGCCCCCACGAAGTG
>SXQR01000167.1 GCA_005792865.1 Flavobacterium sp.
GCATGCACCGCCTGGGTTTTGAGGCCGGGAATATGGACGAGCTGATTTTGGTGTTGCTGGATACAGAGCGCGTCACCGTCAAAAGCATTTTTTCGCACATGGCCACAAGCGACGACCCGGCACACCGCGATTTTGCACTGCAGCAGATCGAAAAATTCGAAGGACTTTCGTCGGCACTGATGCGCGCCCTCGCGATCGAACCCATACGACACACCCTCAACACGTCGGGAATCACCCATTTCCCCGAGGCGCAGTACGACATGGTCCGGCTTGGGATTGGCCTGTACGGGATTTCAAACGACGCGGCAGAGCAACCGATGTTGCAAAATGTCGGCACGCTGAAATCGGTCATTTCGCAACTTCACGTGATCCCGCCCGGCGACAGCGTGGGCTACGGCCGCAGATTCATCGCCAAACGCGAGTCGACCATTGCCACGGTTCCCATAGGATACGCCGACGGTATCTCCCGCCAGTGGGGGAATGGCCAGGGTTACGTTCTCATAAATGGCCAACGCGCCCCCATTGTGGGCAGTATTTGCATGGATATGCTCATGGCCGATGCGACGGATATCGATTGCCGCGAGGGCGACACCGTGATCCTGTTGGGCGAAGACCCACATCCCATTGAAATGGCAAGGGCTCTGGGTACGATCCCTTATGAAATACTTACGTCTATCTCTCAGCGTGTCAAGCGTGTTTTTTACCGCGAATAAATTATTTTAAGATTTATTTAGTATTTTAGTTTCAAACTAAAACCAATCATTATGGGTCTACTTAAAGAATTCAAGGAATTTGCCATGAAAGGCAATGTAGTCGAGCTTGCCGTCGCGGTCATCATCGGGGCTGCCTTTGGCAAGATCATCAACTCTTTCATTGAAGATGTGATTACGCCCCTGTTGCTCAAGCCTGCACTTGATGCGGCCAACCTCTCCAGGATTGAGGAATTGACGGTCATGGGTGGGGTGAAGTACGGTTTGTTCCTTTCGGCCGTTATCAACTTTATCATCGTAGCCCTCGTATTGTTCCTGGTCATCAAAGGAATCGCCGCAACCCGCAAGAAGGAGGCCGATGAACCGGCGGCGCCGCCAGCTCCAAGCAATGAAGAAAAATTGCTGATGGAAATCCGCGACGCCTTGAAAAACCGTCCAAACCTGTAGTACCGCTGCATTACATATTTTAACCTTAAACCGCCCGCACCCTTGGGCGGTTCTTCTTTTTATGCCAATTTGTTTCGTACTTTTGCGGCAAACTATCTACCAATGAGAGTCGCAGTAGTAGGCGCCACCGGCATGGTGGGCGAAGTGATGTTGAAAGTCCTTGCGGAGCGCAATTTTCCGGTCACCGAATTGATTCCCGTCGCTTCAGAAAAATCCGTGGGGAAGGAAATTGTGTTTGCGGGAAAAAGCTACAAGGTCGTTGGTTTGGCCGATGCCGTTTCGATGGCTCCGGACATTGCCCTTTTCTCGGCGGGCGGCGAGACCTCGCTGGAATGGGCGCCCAAATTTGCCGAGGCCGGCACGACCGTAATCGACAACTCCTCTGCCTGGCGGATGGATGCGTCCAAAAAGCTTGTCGTTCCGGAAATCAACGCAGGTTCCCTCACCGCATCCGACAAAATCATCGCCAATCCAAACTGCTCCACCATCCAAATGGTGCTGACGCTCGCGCCGCTTCATAAAAAATACGGCATCAAGCGCGTCATCGTGTCCACTTATCAATCCATCACCGGCACGGGCGTCAAAGCCGTAAAGCAACTCGAGAACGAGTACGCGGGCATCCAGGGGGACATGGCCTACAAGTATCCCATCCACCGTAATGCGATCCCGCAGTGCGACAGTTTTGAGGACAACGGCTACACCAAGGAGGAAATGAAGCTCGTGCGCGAGACTCAAAAAATCCTGGACGACCGCAACATCGCCGTGACCGCGACCGCCATCCGCGTTCCGGTCGTGGGCGGGCACAGTGAGGCCGTAAACGTGGAATTCCGCAGTGATTTTGATGTAAACGAAGTGCGCAGGATCCTGCACGAAACGCCGGGAATCAAAGTACAGGACAACATTGATACCTTTACCTATCCCATGCCACTATATGCCGAGGGAAAAGATGAAGTTTTTGTGGGCCGGATCCGTCGCGACGAAAGCCAGCCCAACACCCTGAACATGTGGATCGTGGCAGACAACCTGCGCAAGGGGGCGGCTACCAATGCGGTCCAGATCGCAGAATACCTCGTACAGAACAAATTAGTGTAAACAAAATCATAAGCTTTGGGAAGTAAGTTCCGATTGGTGAATTTCTGGATGGGCGCCGCGATGTTGTTCGCGATGCTGTTCCAGTCATTCCATGCTACGGAACACTTGGTTGAACAGTTCTCGTCTCCGCATTGTGACCACCATTACAACATCGGGAAAACCGAAGTTGGACACGCGCACCATGACACAGAGACCTGTTTCTCCTGCGAATTTACCTTTGCCCATTATACACCGCCTACCGCTCTCCGGATGGAATCTCCGGCAGAATTTGCCCTGCCGCGCAGGACTGTGGAAATCCGGGAGCAGCCCGCAATAGGTTTCAACGGTGCCCGGCTTTCGCCTCGCGGCCCACCTGTTTTACTGTAGTCGAAATTTCGGTTTAACAGTAAAATAAAATCCATGAAAATATTGCTTATGGCCCTTTTGGGCACGGGCGTTTTGGCTATTGGCCAGAACCGCCTCACGGGAACCGTCACCACGACCGACGGCGCTCCCATTCCGGGTGCATCGGTATATGCGCCGGACCTTCACAAGGGAACCCTGACCGACAGCATTGGAAAATATGCGCTTTCCGGGCTCCCGATAGGAAAAATTACCATTGTCGCATCCTACGCTGGCAACAAGACTTGGACCGGCCAGGCCGCGATCCTGGCAGGAGACAACACCCTTAATATTGCACTCGATCCGCAAATCCACGAAATGGATGAGGTTATCGTTTCGACGGCCTTCAACCGCCTTCAATCACAAAATGTCATGAAGGTGGAGCATGCCACCCTGA
>SXQR01000013.1 GCA_005792865.1 Flavobacterium sp.
AAATATTATTTGGCTTTACTGGAAAAGCAACCCGCATCATCGGCGCAGATGCTCAGTGAAATCCGCGACGGCATCGACAACGCTTTGGACAATACAAGGATGGTCTCCTACAAGCTGATGCCGCCACTTCTGGAGTCGGTGGGCCTTGCCGCGGCGCTCAGCGACAGTTTCGAGCGGCTTACGGCAAGGACCGGTTTGGCTTTCAGCGTGGAAGGTGCGTGGGGTGCAAAACAATTGTCGCTCAATTACGAGCTTTTCCGCGTGGTTCAGGAATTTACGACCAACATGATCAAATACGGTGGAATTTCCCAGTGCGTCGTGCGCCTGTCCGGTGACGGGAAGGAGGGCATAATTGACATCATGGACGATGGCGCGCCGTTCGATTTTGAAAAAATGGCCGATATATCGGCAGGAAGCGGGCTTCGTAACATCACGTCGAGGCTCCGGGCCATCGACGCGAAGTTGTCGCAATTGCCGGCCACCGAGGGAAATCACTTTATGATAAAATGGCACTCATGATTAAAGTAGGCATTGTTGATGACCACACCTTGTTCAGGAAGGGATTGATCATGATGGTAAATTCCTTTGAAGGCATTTCGGTCGTACTGGAGGCTGCCGACGGGCGTCAATTTTTGGATTCGCTGCCGGACAATGACATCGACCTTGTCCTGCTAGACCTGCAGATGCCCAACATGGATGGCTACAAGACCTGCGAAGTGCTTCGCGAAAGGCATCCGGACATCCGCATCCTGATCATTTCGCAGCAAACCACGCGCGAAAGCATCCACAAGGTCATGGAACTGGGGGCTCACGGCTACTTCACCAAGAATTCAGACCCGGTGCAACTTGAATCCGCGATCCGCAGCCTTAATGACAAGGGATTTTATTTTGGGATGGAACTGGGCACCGTTCTCAGGGAGGCCATTCTCTGGGATGCAAAAAATCCGTCCAGGCAGGCGCTTGCCTCTCACGCCCTTACCGAACGGGAGATCGAGATCATCCGTCTCGCGGCCTGTGAACTCAGCAGCCAGGAAATCGCCGACCGCCTCTTCATCAACGCGCGGACGGTCGAGACCCACCGCAAGCATATCATGGAAAAAACCGGCGCCAGGAACTTCATCGGCGCGGTGCTGTTTGCGGTCAAGCACAACCTCATCTCGGTGGAACTGTTGTAAATACGTAATTATACGTATCAAAATACGTAATTATGGGTATTGCGCATGGCGGCGATTTTTTAGTGCTTTGTCCTGTACAAACATTAAAAACAGCGTATGCTGCTCATGAAGGATAGTATAAAAGATCTCGGTACCTCGCTTTACGGTCGGAAGGATCTTCTGTATGACTACTCATGGCTGCATTACCATCCGACAGATCCCCGAATCTCCGGTGTCCCCAATGATACGGTCTTCAATCGTTCGCAGGGAATGGAAGTTTTGTATCTGATAAACGCCTTCGCGCAAAAGCGGGGTTTCAGGAGCAAATCATCCTGCTGCAAACTGGAAAAGATCCTTCATTTGTACGTACCGCCCACGGTGCGCAGGCAAGACGAGATCATCGCGTGGATCGAAGACAACTGGTTTAATTTCATGTAGCCATGGAATACACCGAGGAAGAATATGTGGCCTTTCACATCATCAAGAACATTGTAGGGGAGAAGGTCAATCCGGGGCGCCTGACCCGAAGCGAGGCCAAATCATACCTCGCGGTATTGTTGGACAACAGTGCGCACAAGACCGTTTGCAGGGTTTACCTGCTTGGCCGTAAAAAATACATCGGCACCATCAGCAGCCGCAAGGTTGAGACAAAGATTGAAATTACAAGCGTGAGCGACATCCACCGGTTTTCGGCACAGCTCCGCGATATCGTAAGCCATTACGAGAACAGAGGTTAAGTTTTATGTTAATTTTGGTAGGGACTGACGCTGGCGAGAGCCGGCGTCTTTCTTTTTTGGCCAAACTGACAATTATCATTTTGGGCGTCACGCATTTGCGGGAATTTTGTGGGACCGTATCACATTCGGTATCGCAATATGAATGCACCCCTTGAGATCATCCGGAAATACAATGTGCCGGGCCCCCGATATACCAGCTATCCCACGGTTCCATACTGGGATGAAGCGCGTTTTGACATTGAGGCGTGGACGCGAGCCCTGACGAGGTCTTTTGAAGAAAGCAACCAGGAGGGCATCAGCCTGTACATCCATTTGCCGTTTTGCGAAAGCATGTGCACGTTTTGCGCCTGCCACAAGCGCATCACCAGGAACCATGCGGTGGAAAGTACCTACATCAGGGCCGTTCTTGCCGAGTGGAAGATGTACTGCGCGATATTGGGCGAGAATCCGCGCATCAGGGAGTTGCACCTGGGCGGGGGCACGCCCACTTTCTTTTCGGCAAAGCACCTGGAGGACCTGATCAATGGAATTTTCTGTCATGGTAAGCGCACCGAAGACGCCGAATTCAGTTTTGAGGGCCATCCCAACAACACGACGCGCGAGCACCTCGAAACCCTGTATAACCTGGGATTCAGACGGGTGAGTTTCGGGGTGCAGGATTATTCGTCAAAAGTGCAGAAGGCCATCAACCGCATCCAGCCGCTTTGCAATGTGGCGCGCGTCACGCTCTGGGCGCGGGAACTCGGCTATGATTCGATCAGCCACGATATCGTGTTCGGGCTTCCTTTCCAGGAAGTTTGGGACGTGGAAGATACCATAGAAAAGACAATTGCCATGCGGCCTGACAGGCTAGCGTTCTACAGCTATGCGCACGTTCCCTGGATCAAGGGCAACGGGCAGCGGGGATTTGGCGATGCCGATGTGCCACAGGGCGAGCTCAAGCGCCGGTTGTATGAAAGGGGCCGCGATATGCTGCTTCAAAATGGCTATCGGGAAGTGGGCATGGACCATTTCGGCCTCAGGACCGACAGTCTTTACCAGGCCTTCCGCAATTCGGCGATGCACCGCAATTTCATGGGTTATAGCGCCTCGCACACGCAGTTGATGATCGGCCTTGGCGTTTCGGCCATTGGCGACAGCTGGTATGCCTTCGGACAGAACGCGAAGAATCTCGAGGATTATTACCAACTCGTGGAATGGGGCCAGCTTCCCGTGTCAAAGGGACATCTGCTGACACCCGAAGATCTTGCAGTCCGCAAGCACATCCTTGACCTGATGTGCCGCTTCAGCACGGTTGTCCAGACCGGGGTACTGCCGCTTGATGTCATCCTCAAAAACCTGCAGGGCATGGCAGACGATGGATTGGTGGAAATTGACTCAAACAAGATCACGGTAACCGAAAAGGGCAAACCGTTTGTCCGCAATATCTGCATGGCCTTTGACCTGAGGTTGATTGATGGAACGCCACAAGGACCATTGTTTTCCATGACGGTGTGACGTACTTTTACGCAATGAGAACCTATTTGTTCCTGTTGCTCTTTACCGTGGTCGCCACCTCCTGTAAAAAGGAGCGCGAGCCGGGCTTCACCGCGTCGATGGCGCCTGTGTGCCATATCGATTCGGTGGCGGTCGCGTGGTTCTTTGCAAAACATCCGCTGCTTGCGGACCATCGTACCGACGTGGTGCAATTCTACAGCGAGAAAAAATCCTGTGCATGGTTTCCGGGCGGTCGGCTATCTGAGCAGGCCCACGTCCTGTATTCGCGGTTGCTCGAGCTGGACCAGGAGGGGCTGCCCGACGAGATACCCTACCACGCCGAACTCGAGTCGGTCATGTCGCGGTCCACTCCCGAACCCAATGCCGAGATATTGTTGAGCGCGCTTTACTTTTACTATACCTGCCTCATTTACGGCGGGCTCGACCACGATCGCGCCATGGCCACGGGATGGTTCATTCCGCGCGAGCGTTCGGCCTATCCGCAACATGTGGATTCGGTACTGCAGATCACGGGAAGGCGGGTATTTTTCAACCAGTACTACAACCTGCAGGCGGCGTTAAAGAGGTTCAGGAAGATCGAAAAAGAGGGAGGCTGGCCGCAAATCACCATGCCCGAAGGCCTCGCGTCTCTCGATGTGGGCGATTCTTCCGCTGTCGTGTCGGCCGTGCGCGACAGGCTTGCGCTGGAGGGATTTGAGGCCAAAGGCGGGGGCAGCTATTTTGACAAGCCGCTTGCCGATGCGATCGCGAAGTATTTTGAGCAGAACGTTCGGTCGCCCGGGCGCTCGATTTCTCCCAGGTTGCTCCGGATGCTCAATGTCCCGGTATCAGAACGGATCCGGACCATCTCGCTCAACATGGAACGCTGCCGCTGGATCGATCCCAGGCGCGCCAACGGCCCCGAGTACATTGCGGTGAACATTCCCTCGTACCGGTTGCTTTATTTCCGGGGCGGAAAGCCCGTCCTCACCTCGCGCGTGGTTGTCGGCAAGGAACTAAACCAGACCGTGGTCTTTGGCGGTGAGATCAGTTATATCGCCTTCTGTCCCTATTGGTATGTGCCGCAAACGATCCTGCAAAAGGAGATTTTGCCGGCAATAAAAAAGGATCCGCAGTACCTGCAAAAGCACAACATGGAGTGGAGTGGTAAGACGGTCCGGCAGAAACCCGGGCCAAACAATTCGCTGGGATTGGTGAAATTCATGTTCCCCAATTCAAACAACATCTATTTGCACGACACGCCCGCGAAAAGTCTTTTTGCCAGGGAGGAACGCGCTTTTAGCCACGGGTGCGTCAGGGTGGAGAAGGCCCGCGAACTGGCTGTGGAAATAACCGGGCATGATGGTAACTGGACGCCTGAAATGGTTGATGAGGCCATGAACCGCGGCACCGAAAACAAGTATGTCCTCAGGAAAAAGTTACCGGTTTACATCGCGTATTTTACCGCGTGGGCCGATGAGCAGGGCAACGTTGCCTTCTTTGACGATATCTACAAGCGCGATCCCGCCTTGGCGGCCATGCTGTTCAAGCCGGGATCGGGGCACTAATGGCAATCGGGTGCCTGGCCCAGGAAAAGCGACACCGCGGACGGCGAAACATAGGGAATGCTCAATCCCATGCCGCGCACTATGAACAGCAGCCCCAGGCAACCCACGGCAATCGGGACAAATCTCCTGATGCGGTTGCGGATTGAAGGCGAGACCGTGTGGCCGAGATACGGCACGGCGCTCATCAGCAACATGGTACCTAACCCAAAGAAAAACATGAACGCGGTGCCCCGCAAGACGTTTTGCATTGCGACGGCGCCAAGCAATGCGGCATAGACCATTCCGCAAGGGAGGAGGCCGTTGAGGATGCCGATGGCCAGCATCGCTTGGGGGCTTGTACGGCCAAATTGGCGGGCCATCGCACCCCTGATCTTTCCCAGTACCGACCCAACCGGGCCCGAAAAATTGTAACGCGCAAAGGTCTTCTCCGATATCAGCACCATCCCGATCATGGCGGCACCGGCAAGGATGGAAAGCTTCTGTTGCAACCCGGCCAGGTATAGCCCCCTGCCCAAAATTCCAAACATCAAACCCAGCAAACTGTAAGACAGCAGCCGGCCCATTTGGTAAGACATCAGTTGGGTCACCTTTTTAACCGGGTTTTGGCGGTCCAGCGGAAGCATCAGCGCGATGGGCCCGCACATCCCGATGCAGTGCAGGCTGCTTACCAGGCCCAGGAGGAATGCAGCCGAAATCATGGCAGGTAAGCTGTTTTTTTCTGTTTGTACCTTGTACCGGCCAGTTCCCAATAAAGTGTGATATCCCAACGGCCTCCGGCAAGTTCCGAGGCCGGAACCAGCATGGTCGTGCCCGAGAGCGAAAGCGTTTTTTCAAAATCCAGCTTTTTGCCCGATGGCCTGTACAGGGAAACTTTGCCGCGTATGCCGCGCGTATCGATGTTGGGCGGAAAACTGATGCGGATTCCCTCGGCTCCGGTCGTGATTTCGGGCCCGCGCTCCAGGTCGGCGGCGTTCTGGACCATCGCCATTTCCTCGCTGTAGCGCGTGTCGTGCTTGTAGTATTCGTCGATGACGAGTTCGTTGTCGTATTTGGAATTGGTCTGCACCTTGATCACGAAATACAGGATAAAGGCCATGAACAGCGCGAAAGCCGTGACGATGCCTGTTCCCCAGTTGATTTTTTTCATAGCGTTTCAGTTGAATGTCCTCGGGGACAAAAAGTTTGTATTCGTTTTTTCGATGAGCTTGCCGTGGTGGAAGAGCCCCAGTTGCAGTTCTGTCTTGTCCGACTTGAGTTCATGCCCGGCGATCTTGATGAACACCGTCCCGCGGATCATGCCCTCGCTCCTCAGCGATAGCTCCTGTTCCCCCACCTTGACGATCTCCCCATCGTGCGACAGCAGCCTTAGTTCCAGGTTATCCATGTCCTTCGAGGTCTTGTTGACGATCCTGAAAGTGAACACGTTGCTGATGCGGTCGCCCTCGTGCTGGAAAAGCTGGCCCGGGACGCGAAGCACGGTCGCTTCGACGTCGTTGCGCATGAGCATCAGCCCCAACAGTACCGATACAAGGATCGCAAGCACGGCGGTATAACCCTTCATGCGGGCGGTGAACCTAAAAGGCGTTTTGTTGACGATTTCGGCTTCGGATGCATATCGGATCAACCCTTTGGGGAACCCCACGCTCTTCATGACCGTGTCGCACTCGTCTATGCAGGCCGTGCAGTTGGTGCACTCAAGCTGGACGCCGTTGCGGATGTCGATGCCCATCGGGCAGACCGCTACGCACAGGGCGCAATCGATGCAGTCTCCCTTGCCCGAGAGCACGCGGTCCTCGTGGCGGCTGATCTTTCCGCGGCCCGACTGTTTTTCGCCTCGCACAAAGTCATACGCGACATTGATGGTCTTGTTGTCCAGGAGCACGCCCTGCAACCGTCCATACGGGCAGGCGATGATGCAGACCTGTTCGCGGAACCACGTGAAGACAAAATAAAAAACGCCCGTAAAGAGCAGGAGTGCCGCAAATTTTCCGGGGTGTGCCGCCGGGCCTTCCATTGCGAGGCTCATCAACTCATCGCTGCCAATGACATAGGCGAGAAAGACATTCGCGATGGCAAACGAAATTGCAAAGAAGATGGACCATTTGGTGATGCGCTTTGTGATCTTTTGGGCGTCCCAGGGCTGGCGGTCGAGTTTGACCTGCGCATTGCGGTCGCCATCGATCCAATATTCGATGCGTCGGAACACCATTTCCAAAAAGATGGTCTGCGGACAGATCCAGCCGCAAAAGATGCGTCCGTACACGACGGTGAACAGCGCGACAAAAATCACCATGATGATCAAAACGATCACGAACAGGTAAAAATCCTGGGGCCAGAACGGAAACCCGAAAATATTGAACCGCCGTTCCATGACATTGAAGAGCATGAACTGGTTTCCGTTGACCTTTACAAACGGATTGGCAACCAGGATCGCGAGCAGCACATAGCTTACGATCTTTCGATAGCGGTACAGCCGCCCGGAAGGTTTTTTTGGAAAGATAAACCTGCGTTTGCCTTTCTCGTCAATGGTCCCGATCGAGTCCCTGAACCGCTGGTCTGCCTTTGGGGCCATGTTGCTTTATTTGATGGTTGACACCCCGGGTGCGGGCGCAGAAGGTTGGCCGGTCCAGGTGAGATCGCCCTCAGGCGCCTTTGCATCCTTGGGCGCACTGCCCTGGAGCGAGATGATGTAGCTGGCCACATGCTGGATTTCCCGTGGCTTGAGGGTGCCTCGCCAGGCCACCATGCCCTTTCCGTCGCGACCGCCGTTGGTGATGGTCGAGAAGATCGGTTTGATGCCACCGCCCAGGATCCATTGCGCATCGGTCAGGTTGGGCCCGATCTGGCCACCTCCGTCGGCACGGTGGCACGCCGCGCAGTTCATATCATAGATTTCCTTGCCCTTGGCGAGCGCGTCTTTGTCGGTGAGCAGCGTCACGGATTTTTCGTCCATGAGGTCCGGCGCATTTTTCTTGTATTCCTCGACGGCAATCCGGGCTTCGGCCATCTCGCGGTTGAATTCGTCTTCCTGGGAGGCGCCACCCATCAGTTCAAAATGTACAAGATAGATTACCGAGAAGGCGATGCAGCCGTAAAAGAGGTACAGCCACCACGGCGGAAGGTTGTTGTCAAGTTCGCGGATGCCGTCATAATCGTGGTGCAGGAGAAGTTTCGCCTCCTCTTCCTGCGGCCGCGTGCCCGAAAGATTCTTGACCATCCGGCCCCACCATGCAGGAGGCGCAACCGGCGCGTCGCCGGCCTTGTCATGGGCGTTGCGCTCCTCTTCGGTCATCAGGTTGTAGGTGATGCTGTCGGTAGCCGAGATCACC
>SXQR01000168.1 GCA_005792865.1 Flavobacterium sp.
CTTTTATCATCTCCTTCTTGCGCAGCGACAGTACCAGCGAAGAGACCGTCTGCGCGAGCTGCATCTTGCGCTCCAGCGACTTATCAACGAATTTTTCAACAAAGACGGGAAAGTCTGCCAGGTGAACGCTTTCAAATTGTTCCGATTGGGTCACCGACGTAAGGTCGCGGTACAACCTGTCCATCAGGAATGGTGCGATCGGGGCCGAAAGCTTCGCCACCTCAACCAGGCAGGTATAAAGCGTCTGATAGGCGGCAATCTTGTCCTGTGCGTATTCGCCTTTCCAAAAACGGCGGCGGCAGAGCCTTACATACCAATTGGATAAATTTTCCTGCACGAAATCCGAGATGGCGCGGGCGGCGCGTGTCGGTTCATAGTCTGCATAGAAGCCATCGACGTCGCGGATCAGCGTATGGAGTTCCGACAAGATCCAGCGGTCAATCTCCGGCCTTTGATCAAGTGGCACCTGCGCTTCGGCGTTTTTAAAGCCGTCGATATTGGCGTAAAGGGCAAAAAACGAATAGGTGTTGTACAGCGTCCCGAAGAACTTGCGTCGAACCTCGGCCACGCCCTCGATGTCAAATTTGAGGTTGTCCCACGGATTGGCGTTGGCAATCATGTACCAGCGCGTCGCATCGGGGCCATATTCGGCGAGCGTCTCGAACGGATCCACTGCATTGCCCAGCCTTTTGGACATCTTCTGCCCATTCTTGTCCAGCACCAGGCCATTGGACACGACATTTTTGTAGGCAATGTTGTCAAAAACCAGGGTTCCGATGGCGTGCAGCGTATAGAACCAACCTCTTGTCTGGTCCACGCCTTCCGCTATGAAATCTGCCGGAAAGTCGGTCCTGCCATCGATTTTTTGGGTGTTTTCAAAGGGATAGTGCCACTGTGCATAAGGCATCGCACCCGAATCGAACCAAACGTCGATCAGGTCGGCCTCACGCTTCATCGGCTTGCCGGTAGGCGAGACCAATGTGATATTGTCCACAACGTTTTTATGCAGGTCCACCAGGTTGTAATTCTGTTCGGACATGTCCCCCGCCTTCCATCCGGCAAACGGATTTTTGTCCATGAATCCCGCGGAGACTGCCTGCTCAATTTTAGTGTAAAGTTCTTCTACCGACCCAATGGCCGCTTCCTCAGTCTTGTCCTCGGTGCGCCATATCGGCAGCGGAATGCCCCAATATCGCGAACGCGACAGGTTCCAGTCATTGGCGTTCCTGATCCAGTTCCCAAACCTTCCTTCGCCGGTAGCCTTGGGCTTCCAGTTGACCTGGTCGTTGAGACTGGCCATACGGTCGCGGACCTCGGTGATCCTGATGAACCACGAATCCAGCGGATAATACAGGATGGGTTTGTCGGTGCGCCAGCAATGCGGATAGCTGTGCACGTATTTCTCGACTTTGAAGGCCTTGTTCTCTTCTTTCAGGCGGATGGCGATCTCCACGTCAACCGAACGCTCCGGCGCCTTTCCATCATCATAGTATTCGTTCTTGACGTATTTGCCCGACATGTCGCCCAGGCCATCAACAAAGCGGCCCTGCAGATCCACGAGTGGTTGTGGATTGCCATTTTTGTCCAATACCAGCATCGGCGGGACCTCGGGCGTCGCCTCCCTGGCCACGCGGGCATCGTCGGCACCAAACGTCGGCGCGGTATGCACGATACCGGTACCGTCCTCGGTCGTCACGAAATCACCGGCAATAACGCGGAACGCATTTTCGGCATTTTCATACGGAAGCGCCCACGGCAACAGTTGTTCATATCGGATCCCGACGAGTTTTTCACCCTTCGCCTCGGCCAAAACCGTGTACGGGACTTTTTTGTCGCCTTCCCTGAAATTCTCGAAATCCGATTCGTCCGTGCTCTCGAAATAATTCTTGCCGAACTGTTTGCCGACGAGATTTTTGGCCAGCACGACATTGATCGGCCTGAAGGTGTATTGATTGAACGTACGGACCAAAACGTAATCGATCTTGGGCCCAACAGTGAGCGCCGTGTTGGAAGGCAGTGTCCATGGCGTGGTGGTCCAGGCGAGGATATGCACATCGCCGAAGTCCTGAAGGAAATCCGGCAGTGTTTCATTTTTGGCTCTGAATTGCGCCACGACGGTGGTATCGGTGACATCGCGGTAAGTTCCCGGTTGGTTGACCTCGTGCGAGGAAAGCCCGGTCCCTGCCTTGGGCGAATACGGCTGGATGGTGTACCCCTTGTACATGAGGCCCTTGTCGTAAATCTGCTTGAGCAGCCACCACACCGATTCCATGTACTTGGGTTTGTAGGTGATGTAAGGATCGTCCATATCGACCCAGTAACCCATCTTCTCGGTCAGGTCATTCCACACATCGGTGTAACGCATAACCGTGCGTTTGCAGGCCTCGTTGTATTCTTCAATGGAGATTTTGGTGCCGATGTCTTCCTTGGTGATGCCGAGTTCCTTTTCGGTTCCCAGTTCCACGGGAAGGCCGTGCGTGTCCCATCCTGCCTTGCGTTTGACCTGAAAGCCTTTCTGGGTCTTGTACCGGCAAAATATATCCTTGATGGCGCGGGCCATGACGTGGTGGATGCCGGGCAGCCCGTTGGCCGAAGGCGGTCCCTCAAAAAACACGAAAGGTTGTTTTCCTTCGCGCGTGGAGACGCTCTTCTCAAATATCTTTTCTTGCTTCCAGAAGTCAAGCACTTCCTTTGCCGCGCCGGGCAAATCGAGGCCTTTGTACTCCGTGAATTTATTGTTCATCAGGCAGGTTCTTAATTCGGACTGCGAAAGTAATGATTTTTTCAATAAGTTGACTCGCTTGCACTTAGTGCCTTGAGCCTTACGAAAATACCTCGCGGAAAACCTCGAGCGTCCTTGGCTCCCTAAACCCGTCCAGATGCATTTTGTAGTAGTCGAGCAGGATGCGTAACAACATCTGCCGTTCGTTACCCGAAAACATTTTTTGCGCCGCACTGAAACGCAGTCCTATCAGGCGCTTGAAGAGGTGTGTCTGGTCAATTGAAAGGCACGAAACCCCGGGGTGGTTGGTGAAGATGCCTTCGGTCATCTCAAAATAGCCCGCCGAAATCTGTGACACATCGGGATAGAACCCTAAAAATTTGGTGATCTCCAGCATCAGGATCAGGTGGAAATTGGCAGTCTCGGCGTGGTGGTCCAGCCATATCAGGGCCGTCTCAAGATAGTGGTACAGGTCAGGGTTTGATTCCTCTTCACGGATCGCATGGTGCAGGACCTCCGACACAAACATCGCAATGGCGCCCTTGACCATATCAGATGGGATCGTCTCATAGGGTACCGCCAAACGGATTTCCCTGAACTGTTCCAGCGTCCCCTTATTTTTGTGGACGGCCTCGATCTCAAGAATGGTGAGTGGTTGGAAATAGGCCGCCTTTTTGTTCTTGGAAGACGAGGCGCTCTGCACAAAATAGCTTTTGAGCCCGGCTGCCTGGGTAAAGCACTTGACGATCATGCTTTTCTCCTGGTACCGAAGCGCGCTGATGACGATGGCCCGGGTGGAGACGCGCATCAGCGGATCACCATGACCTTCTTGACCTTGGTCTCACCGCCGTCCTCGGCCGAAATGAAAATCATGTAAACCCCCGATGCCACGCGGTATTTCCCAAATGCGGTGGTGTCCCATTCGATGGTTCCGCCCTCCGAGATGGTCTCATACACGAGATTGCCCTCGATATCGGCGATCTTGATGTTGGCGCGGTCCAAAAGGCCGCTGATCTTGACGGTGCCGTTGAATTCGGGCCTGACGGGA
>SXQR01000169.1 GCA_005792865.1 Flavobacterium sp.
CCAGGAATTTGACCTTCCCATCAGCGCGATGCGGATCAATGCCTACTCGTTTCTGGAGAAGGACAACCGCAAATACGATGTGATCGTGGCAGACCCCCCGTATCATTTTGAAGCCGATAAACTCTTGCGGATCCCGGCGATGGTTTTTGAGCGCGAACTGCTTTCCAGCGAGGGCATGCTCATCATCGAACATTCCAAACACACCAGCATGGACGCGCATCCTTACTTTTCCTTCAGGAAAAATTACGGCGGATCGGTCTTTAGTTTTTTTGAATGGCCGGAGTAAGTTGCCAGATATCCATCAACTATCAACTAAAAAAAAGCAGGCCTGTAAGCCGGGTTCTGTCTTGCCGGGATTGGCAACCCTTATCATTTATCTGGCCGGGACATTGCTGCCCCGATCTATCTATCTACCCTTCAGCAACGGACGGGCCGCCCTTGACCCATTTGACTGGGAGCTGAACTATTTGATATTTCACCGCATAGAGTTTACCTGATTTCACTACAGCATTACCTGTACATCCTTTCTGTTGCACTTGTCCTGACCGTTTGCACGGCCGACGGGCGTTACCCGCTATGCTGCCCTGTGGTGCCCGGACTTTCCTCCGCAAAAAAGCGGCGATAAGGCGGCCTGCTTGCCGCAAAGATAACGCTTCGGCACAACACCGGTCAAAATACGCCGGGTTAGTTTAACATTTCGTTATCAGCGGAGGCGAAAATTCGTCGTAAATTTATTTATCACCAAAAAAACCAATGACATGGACAGCCAGATGTACCACTACGCGACCGTATCCAAAGCCCTTCAGGAATTGGGCGAGAAGGGATTCAACGTCGATTTCAACCTGCAGGAAAACCGTATTTGCGAAAGCCCCGACGAATTTGAGATCGCCGAGATCTACCGTTACGAAGGCCAGACCGATCCGGGAGACGAAGCCACCGTTTACGGAATCATCTCTGACAAGGGCGAAAAAGGCGTTTTCGTTGCGGGACACTCCACCTACGCCGAGAATTCGGCTGCGATGAAACTTCATGAAATGAGCATCCGCGGACGCGCCAGCCAATGAGCCGACTGCTGAAAAAACTCGAAAAGATAGGACGTGACCCTGCCATCACCGCAAAGGCGGCCGGACTGCGGTATGCGCCGTTTCGGGGTGCGGGTTATTTCAGGAAAAAACGCGGGACGGGATTTGGTTATGTCGATCAGGACGGCCAGCCCGTGCGCGAAAAGGAGGTCCTGGAGCGCATTCGCAAACTCGTGATTCCACCGGCCTGGACCGATGTCTGGATTTCGCCTTTTGAACATGGCCACCTGCAGGCGATGGGTACCGATGCGCGCGGGCGCCGGCAATACCGCTACCACAACCAGTGGAACAAGATCCGGAACCAATCCAAGTTTTTCAGGCTGCGGCGGTTTGCCTCGGCTTTGCCCAAAATTCGGGAAGCGGTGGACCGCGACCTTGCAAGGCCCGGGCTTCCGTATGAGAAGGTTGTCGCCCTGGTGGTAAAGCTAATCGAGCTGACCAACATCCGCATCGGGAACGATGCCTACAAGAAATTGTACGGATCATTCGGGCTGACGACGCTTCGGGACAAACACGTAAAATTTGACAAATCGACTGTCAAATTTGAATTCACGGGAAAGAAAGGCGTCGCGCACAGCATCAGCCTCCAGAGCCGCAAACTCGCCAACCTGGTGCGCAAGTGCCGGGAAATACCGGGCCATGACCTTTTTCAGTATTATGGCGACGATGGTTCGCGGCGGACGATCGGCTCCGGCGATGTAAACGATTATATCAAGAACATCACGGGTGAGGATTTTACCGCCAAGGATTTCCGTGCGTGGGCCGGAAGCGTGAATGCCCTGTGCGCCTTCCAGGAAACGGGCGGGCACTCGGGGGAAGCCGACTGCAAGCGCAAGATCGTCAGCGTGATCGATTCGGTAGCGGGAAAATTGGGCAATACCAGGACGGTCTGCCGCAAATACTACATCGACCCCTCGGTCATAGCCGCATTCGAGCGCGGGACCATCACGCAATACCCCATTCCCGAATCGGCGACCACCGGCCTCAACCCCGAGGAAGAGGCGCTGGTCAAACTGCTCGAACAGGAAAAAATCGCCGAAGTAATCGCCTGAAAACGGTGGATAACTTTTGATGAATTGACCGCCACGGCGTTTTTGCAAAGCGATATAAAATTTATATTTGTGCGAAGCATTATCGCATGGAACACTTTGTCGTATCGGCACGCAAATACCGCCCGCAGACCTTTAAGGATGTCGTGGGCCAGCAGGCCATTACCGCCACGCTGCTCAATGCGATCGAGAACAACCATCTCGCCCAGGCGCTGCTCTTTACGGGCCCGAGGGGTGTTGGGAAGACCACCTGCGCCCGCATCCTTGCCCGGAAGATCAACCAGCCGGGTTATGACGATCCGGATGAGGACTTTGCTTTCAATGTTTTCGAGCTCGATGCGGCGTCGAACAATTCGGTTGACGACATCCGCAACCTGATCGACCAGGTGCGCATCCCGCCACAGACCGGGCAGTATAAGGTGTATATCATCGACGAGGTGCATATGTTGTCGTCTGCGGCTTTCAATGCCTTCCTGAAGACGCTCGAGGAACCGCCCCGGCACGCCATCTTTATCCTCGCCACTACAGAGAAGCACAAGATTATCCCCACCATCCTTTCGCGTTGCCAGATCTTTGATTTCAAACGGATCACGGTGCGCGATGCGCGGGAGCACCTCGCCGAGGTCGCCCGCAGCCAGGGAATCGAATTTGAGGAAGATGCCCTGCACATCATCGCCCAGAAGGCAGACGGCGCCATGCGCGATGCCCTTTCGATATTTGACCGTGTGGTCTCCTACTCAGGCAAGAACCTGACCAGGCAGGCTGTAACGGAGAACCTCAATGTCCTGGACTACGAGACCTACGTTAGGATCACCGATCTGTTGCTTGCAAACAAGATACCCGAATTGCTCGTGGCATACAATGACATTCTGGCCAAGGGTTTTGACGGGCATCATTTCATTGCGGGATTGGCATCGCACTTTCGCGACCTGTTGGTATCCAAGACACCTGCGACGCTGTCGTTGCTGGAAGCGGGCGAACAGGCGCAGAAATTATATGCGGTCCAATCACTCAAGGCACCGCACGCCTTCCTGATGAAGGCGATCGAGCTCGCAAATGACTGCGACCTAAAGTACAAATTGAGCCAGAACCAGCGCCTTTTGGTAGAACTCTGCCTCATGCAACTGGCCTCCATCACCTTTGATGGAGAAAAAAAAAAGTTGACGGATTTATAATCCCCGCCAAATTCTTCTACGGTCGTGTCCTGGAGATTCCCGTGAAAGGGCCTGAGATCATCCTCCCACCGCCCGCCGAGCCAAAGCCTGAAATCCTTCAGGCCAAAGCCCCCGAACCCGCTCCATCGGCCACCGTCGAAAAACCGCCCGTGGCGGGCATCAAGGTTTCGGCGTTATCCCTGGCCAGCATCAAGGCAAAGCGCGAGATCGAGCAACACCAGAGGACGCTACAGCCGGAAACGGTTCACCTGCCCACCGAGCCCTTTACCGAGACCGACATGCTTTTGCAATGGAACAAGTATGCGCAAAGGCTTGCCGACAAGGGCCACAAGATCATGGAATCTTATCTGTTGATCAACGATCCCAAACTTCGCGGCACCACCATCGTGCACGAGCTTCCCAATGAAGGCTCGAAGATCGATTTTGAGTCCGAGAAGCCGCACCTGCAGGGTTACCTGCGCGGGAAATTGCACAACCACGACATCACAATCGAGGTTGTGGTGAACGAGAGCATCGAGAACCGCAAGGCCTTCACCGACCAGGACAAGTTTAACCGCCTCAACGAAATCAATCCGGGGCTTGACCTGCTGCGCCGGACTTTTGACCTGGATCTTTAATCGGTGACGGCGGGATCGGTCTGCGTGGAGTTTGCGGCGGCCGTGTCGATGGCGGTCGTATCGGCGTCGGTGGCGGTGTTATCGATTTCCTCTCCCCTGTTCATCTCATAATTTTCGTTGGGCGTCTCGCCCTTTTGGTCCCTGCAGCCGGCAAACACGCCGAGCGCGAAAAGGAGTACGGCAAATTTCTTCATGGTTAAATTTTTGAGCGAAGTTCGGGACAGTCGTCTAAAGAATTCTTACAACATTTTGGCCCACAGGATTTTATTGAAACCCAAATCGTGTAAAAGTGATGCATAATCCTGTAACCCCCAAGGAATTTGCGCAACCTAACTTTATGATGTAACCATTAAAGAAAGGAGAAACCATGCTAGCAATGAACTTCAGGGGCCCGTTCAGGGTCAGGCTCGACCGCGACAAACCACTTCCCCAAATCCTGCATCCCGGTGATGCCATAGTCCGGGTCCTGCGATCCTGCATCTGCGGATCCGATTTGCACCTCTACCATGGCCTGGTACCGGATACCCGCGTCGGATCAACATTTGGCCACGAATTTATAGGTGAAGTGGTCGAAGTAGGATCGGAAGTCGAAAAGCTCAAGACCGGAGACAAGGTCATTGTCCCCTTCAATATCTCGTGCGGCAAATGTGCATTCTGCCAACAGGGCCTCTTTGGCAATTGCCATGAGTCCAACCCCGAAGCCACCGCAGTAGGGGGCATTTTTGGCTACTCGCATACCGCGGGAGGCTATGACGGCGGACAGGCCGAATACGTGCGCGTCCCTTATGCCGATGTGGGACCAACCGTGATCCCCGACTGGATGCATCCCGACGATGCGGTACTGCTCACAGATGTTGTGCCCACGGGGTACCAGGCCGCCGAGATGGCCGGAATCCAGCCCGGAGATACCGTAGTGGTCTTTGGCGCCGGTCCCATCGGGATCATGGCGGCGCGCTGCGCGTGGTTATTTGGCGCAGGCCGTGTGGTAGTCATCGACGAACTTGATTACCGGTTGGAATTCGCCGAAAAATATGCGCAATGCGAGGCCTACAACTTCAAGATGATTGGTGATCCGGTTGTGTTCATCAAGACGATGACAGATTCACTGGGTGCCGATGTGTGCATCGACGCCGTGGGTTGCGAGGCCACCGGAAGCCGCATGAACACGCTGTTGGGAGTCAAATTGTTGCTGCAGGGCGGATCCACCACGGCACTGCATTGGGCGATCAATTCGGTCAAGAAGGGCGGCATCGTTTCCATCGTGGGTGTCTATGGCCCAATCGATGCGCTCGTCCCGATTGGCAACGTGGTCAACAAAGGAATCACCATCCGCGCAAACCAGGCAGCCGTAAAGCGGCATTTGCCCAGGCTCATTGAACACGTCAAGAACGGCGTATTGCGTCCGCGCGACCTGATTACCCACCACATTCCCCTGGAGGACGTGGCCGATGCCTACCACATATTCTCAAGAAAACTTGACAACTGCATTAAAACGGTGCTGATACCTCCATCGGCACACCAATCCTAAAAAAAATAAAATCATGATGACAGACGAAACGCGTCCGGAGGACTTCAAAAACATTCGCAGCGGCGACTACAGCCATATCAACGGCTGGGGAATCGATGCCGACCGCAGGAACGACCCAACCTATCCCATGAAACAGCGCACCAACGAGGAACATGCGGGCTATACCTGGACCCGCCCGACGCAGCAACATTCGGATACGGAAATCCTGCACTCGGTGGAAAGGCCTAACCTTACCGCGGTTTACGGAACCACGGCGCCGCCATCGGGGCTGAGCGGCAAAATCCGCAGGATGGCCTATAAATACAGTGAGTCGAGTTACGCCCGCTGGGTGCCGCTTATCCTGGCCGACCGCGTCGGGATGATCGAGGGAATCATCGATGACCTGGCCCACGGGCACATCCCCAATATTCCTGGAGAGCGGGGCTGGGGCGCCGAATGGAAGCACAACCGCCGGAATTTCGTGATCAATGTCGCGACCGCGGCCGTGATCACGGGTGCGATCGTGTACGCCATGACCCGCAAGAAAGAAAAGGAATTCGAGATCATTTAGTCAGGGCGACAGCCGGGAAATCTTCCATTGCGCGTTTTCCAACCGGTAAACGATCCGGTCGTGAAGGCGGCTTGGCCTACCCTGCCAAAACTCGATGGAATCAGGCGCGACAATGTATCCGCCCCAATGCGGCGGCCGCGGAATCTCGGTGTTTGCGTATTGAACTTCGAGGGCATGAAGTTTCCTTTCGAGGGCCTCGCGCGATTCTACTTCGGCGCTTTGATGGGAAGCCCAGGCGCCGAGCTGGCTTGCACGCGGGCGTGTGGCAAAATAGGCATCCGATTCGGCGGCGGGGACTTTTGCAACCGTTCCCGCGATAATCACCTGACGTTCCGTCGTCGGCCAGAAAAAGGAGAGGCAGACCTTTTTGGAATACTCCATGTCACGCGCCTTTTGCGATTGGTAATTTGTAAAAAAGGTAAAACCGTCCTTTGAAAATTGCTTCAAAAGCACAATTCGTGCATGTACTTCACCAGCGGCCGAGACCGTTGAGAGTGTCATGGTATTGACTTCCCCCGCACCGGCCGTTTCCTCGCTTTGGTCAAACCACGTGGCGAACATCTCGATTGGCGAATCGGGCAGGTTTCCTTCAATAAGCTCCCCTTTTTCGTAGGAGCGCCTGTAGTGGCTGAGATCTTTCATTAGAATTCAAAGGTTTTACCGTCCTGTGAAAGTACGACATTCGGAAATATTTCGGCGGCCTCGGTTCCAAAATCGGCGACCGAGTCATACCGGGTAGAGTAATGCCCCAGCACCAGCGTGCCTACATCTGCGAGTTTGGCGATCTGGGCGGCCTGCCTCGCCGTGGCATGCATCGTCCTGGCGGCCAAGGCCTGCTCACGCTCAAGGAACGTCGATTCATGATACAGCACGTCGACTCCTTGTATGTGCGGCACGATTCCGGGATCAAAAACCGTATCGGAACAAAATGCGTAACTCTTTGGCGGCACGGGCTCGAATGTCACCAGGTCGTTGGAGATCAACTGCCCGGAATTTGAGGTGACATCCTTGCCCAGGACAATGTTCCGGTAATAGCATTTATCGATCCCGAAACTTTCGGCGGCCTCGATGTTGAGCTTGCGAAGCCCGCGCTTTTCCCTGAAAACAAATCCATTGGTATAGATCCTGTGACTGAGCGGAACGCTGGTGACCGTAACCTTTTCGTCCTCAAAGACGATTTCCGGTTGGTCCGATTCAAGTTCGTGGAAGTACAGCCTGTACTGCGTCCAGGCCTGGCCCAACCGCAATTGCAAGGTGATGATCTCCTTGATGCCCTTGGGCCCGTGGATGTGCAGGTCGGTCGCGCGGCCCAGAAGCATGAATGTCGAGACGAGCCCGATGAGCCCATAGAGGTGATCGCCGTGCAGGTGCGAAATGAAGACGTGGTTGATGCGCATGAACCGCACCTTGTTCCGACGCAGCTGGACCTGTGTGCCCTCGCCGCAATCGATCAAAAAGAGACGGCCCGAAATTTCCAGCACCTGGGCCGTAGGGTTCGTGAAGGTGCGGGGAGTCGCCGCATGGCAGCCGAGAATCGTCAGCTTCATGGCTAAAACCCGAGGTCGCGCTCGATTTCGTCCATCTCAATAAGATCGTGCGCTTCACGCAGTGTCGGGACTGCATTGACAGCGTGTGGAACTGCGGTAAAATCTAAACCCGGTGCCACGATCACAAGCGATTTGCGGTTTTTTTTGTGCATCCTGGCCAGCGCCGAGAATTGTGACAGGCCCTTGGCCGTTAGGTTTTTGTCTCCCGAAAGATCCAGTATGAGATTGCGGTCCTCAAAGGATTTGTACTCATGCGTAATTTTCATCAGCAGCGCGGCACTATCGTTTTGCGGATCCCGTACGATTCGCGTGTGGCCTTTCTCTTCAATTTTCATACGATATCGATTACGCGGGTTGCCGCAATTTGGAGGCGAGCAGGTAGATCACGGCCATCCTTATCGCCACGCCGTTTTCCACCTGGCCCAGTATAATGGACTGTCCCGAATCTGCCACCTCACTGGTGATCTCGACGCCGCGGTTGATGGGCCCG
>SXQR01000170.1 GCA_005792865.1 Flavobacterium sp.
CCCCTGTGCCTGGATCCGGCCGCCGTGGCGCTCGACCACTTTCTTGCAGATTGACAGGCCAAGGCCGTTCCCATCGTATTTCTCACGCGCGTGCAGCCTGACGAAGGTGCCGAATATTTTCTGCGCTTCGGCATCAGAGAAGCCGATGCCGTTGTCCTCGACCACGATCCTGTGGAATGGAGCATCAGGCAACAGTCCCTGATCCAGTGCGTCGGCATCGCTGAGGGCTTCGGAAGTGATGGAAATGACCGGAAGGCGTCCCGGGCTGTGGAATTTGAGTGAATTGTTGATCAGGTTGTAGAATACCTGGTACAAGAGCACATCGGAACCGTAAACCGACGGCAGGTTGCAGCATGTTATCCGCGCCGATTTCTGCTGCATGAGCAATTCGACATCCTCTGTTATCTGCGCGACCACCCGGTTCAGGTCGACGACCTTTTCATTTACCTGGGAGTCGCTTGTCGAGTACTTGAGTACGCCGTCGATCATGTTATAACTCCGGTTCGCGGCCTGGTCGATCTTCTCAAGGTAGTGCCGTGCCGTGTCTGAAAAAGTCGTGGATTCGCTCATCAGCCTGCTGCCGAAAGTGAGGATCTTGCGGATGGGTTCCTTCATGTCGTGCGACGCCACGTGTGCGAATCGCTGGAGGTCCTCATTGCTGCGCTGGAGTTCGCGCGTGCGTTCGGCGACGAGGTTCTCAAAAATTTCGGCCTGGTTTTTTTGCAGATGGATGTCGGACAACGACCCGACCCACTTGGTTACCCGGCCCTGGTCATCGTGAATGGGCTCGGCGATGGAAAGGTGCCATCGGTACTCGCCTTCCTTATTGCGGAGCCTGACTTCCTGTCGGAACGGGATGCCTCGTTGCAATGCATCTGCAAAGCCGTTCTCGGAGCTGTCGAAGTCATCGGGATGTACCATGTACTTCCATGCCGCCTTGGTTTCATCGATCCCGCAATACTCGACCCACTTGCGTGAATAGTACAGGTTATTACCTTGAGCGTCGCTCAGCCAGATCATCTGGGGCAGGGCCTCGGCCAATGAGGAAAACTGTTGCTCACGTTCGCGGATCGCCTCCTCGGCGAGTTTCTGGTCATTGATGTTGGTACTGGTCCCGATCCATTCAATCACGTTTCCGTCCTGGTCCTTGATGGGACCGCCACGTGTGAGGAACCATCGGTACACGCCGTCGGCGCCCAGCAACGGAAAGGTGATCTCCCAGGGCTGGTCACCCCGGAAAACCTCCGTGGCGAATTGGGTCACCCGGTCAATGTGGTCTGGGTGGTGCGTCTTTTGCCATCCCCAGCCCTTCATATCTTCGAGTGTCGTGCCCGTGTAGTCAAACCAGCGCTGGTTGAACCAGTTTACATGGCCGTCTGCCGAGGCGATCCACGCGAGGTTGTCGATGCAGTCGGCGAACATCCGGAAGCGCTTCTCGCTTTCCAAAAGGCGCTGTTCCCGTTCCTTTTCGCGGGTGATGTCCCGGATTTCGATCACGGTGCCCACACTCCGGCCGTCAAGCCGGATGGCACTGGCCGTATAGGCGACGGGATATGATGTGCCGTCCCGACGCACAAACACATCCTCATTGCTGACCCGCATTCCACTGGGCGCTGATTGCCCGGTCACGAAATCGTCTACAATGAACAGGTCCTTATTGTCGTCCAGGGGCCGGAGGATATCGCGCAATGGCATCCCCACAATCTCTGCCAGCGCATAGCCGGACATCGACTGCGCGCCGCCGTTCATATAAATGCATTGTCCAAGGCTGTCCATGAGGAAAAGGGCCGAGTCCATATTTTCGGTAACGGTTTCCAATAGCGTCTTTTGATAGGCGAGGTCCACCTCTATGGCCTTCCGCTCTGAAATATCGTGTACGATGGAGATGAAGTAGGCAGGCGCTCCCGCACTATCGGTCACCAGCGAAACACACAGGCTGGCCCATACGAGCGCGCCGTCCTTGCGGATATAGCGCTTTTCCATTGAATAATTATCAATGTCCTTGTCAACGAGCTTTTGCAACAACTCCAGATCGGACTCGAGGTCCTGGGCAAATGTGATGTCCTGGAAGGTCAGTTTGTTAAGTTCGTCTTTCTCATACCCAAAAAGCCGCGAGACATAATCGTTGAAAAACAACCAGGTGCCGTCCAATCCTACGTGCGCAATTCCCACGGCCGCATTCTCGAATGTGGAACGGAAACGGACCTCGCTTTCGGCAAGGCGTTGCCGGGCCAGCTTATCGGCGGTGATGTCCACGCAGGCGCCGGTCATGTAGATGGGTTTCCCCGATTCATCGGTATAGGTCTTTCCCTTGTCGTCGAGCCAATGCAGGGATCCGTCCGGCCAGACAACCCGGAACGCAAGGTCAAAATCCGCCCCTGCCGAAGCACATTCCGCGCACGCATCGATGACCGACTGCCGATCTTCGGGATGGACGCGGTCGAGAAAATTATCCAGGCTCCGCACGGTGCGGCCGGGCGGAAAGCCAAACAGCCGGTCCAGGTTTTCGTCCCAAACCAGGTCGTTGTTGGTGATGTCCCACCGAAATGTTCCGGTAAGCGAAGCGTTCAGGGCGGCCTGCAGGCGTTCCCGACTCACCGCCATCGTATGGATCGCGGTCTTCTCGGTTGTAATGTCGGTAATGCTGCCCATCGTACGGACAGGCGACCCATCGGCTGCGAAAAAAGCACATCCGACAGCCCGGATCCATTTCACCTCGCTGCCCTGCAGGACAATCCGGTATTCCGTCGTGAATGTTTGCCCCGCCCTTCCATCGGTGATCTGTTCATAGAGCGCCCGCTGCGCATCGATGTCCTCCGGATGGATACAATTGAACAGGGCATCGACCGTAAAGTCTGAATTTGAGGCCAATCCGTAAATCTTGTTGAAGTCGCCCATCGCCTCGAAGGCACGGGTCTGAATGTCAAAATTCCAAATCCAGAAGGTGATTCCGGGAGCGTGGTCGTGTTTGCTTCAGAAAACACATTCCTGTCATTGCGCTTTGTGAAGCCTTGTCCCATTAATGTATGAATAGAACTACTAAGATAATCCAAAATAATTTCACGCAGCGTGACTTGGGAATAAATTATTAATTGTTAATCCATTACCAAAAAATGCAGAGGTTGACGCATTTATGGCCCCGGGCCAGGATACGTTGATCAACGAATGCAGGACGAATGATTCATTATCGGGTTTAATTGCCGTTCATGGATTTTTTAAGGTCAATATTACGCTCATTTTTATATTTACCGAAACGAATCCCGAATGGACTCCCTTCGCATATTTATTGACGTTCAGGGGCATGAAATCTTTTTTGATTATTGCCAGAAAAAAATGTCCCAGGGTTCGGCGTGGTCGGCCACGATCGTGGACGAGTGCAGGACGATAGAGGAAATCATGCTCGCCACTTCGCCCGACGATTGCCTTGATGCCGTTGTGCCCCTGCTGGTGCAACTGGGCAATGTGACCAGCATCACCTCCACCGACTCAAACAGCCCGTACGTTGAGAAGCTGTTTTACAAGCTGGCAACGTATTCATAGGACAATACGCGGTATTTCGGCATAAAAAAGCCACCCGAAGGTGGCCTTTCCATTTATAATGTCAACGATCAGATCTTCACGAGCCTGGCAATAAAAATTTTACCATCGCGGGATTCCGCCCTGACAAAATAAGTGCCCGTACACAGTGTTGAGATATCCACATGCTCCATAGTCCGGGATTCCATTGCCCGCTTGCCCATGGAATCATAGATCACGAATTCCTTCAGGTTTGCCCCCTTGAGCGACAGGTTGATGCTCCCGGCCGCGGGATTGGGATGGATGGACAGCAAATTTTGATTTCCAAAATCCGGCACCGATAGGTTCTCCAGCAGAAGATTGAATTTGACCAACCCCAGGTCAAAAGTCGAAACATAAACGTCGGCGTTATCTTCATTGAACATAAAATCCATCGATATGGATCCCGAGTGGGCAATCAGTTCGGGCGGGACCTGCGTCCACGTGTTTCCGCCATCGACACTGTAAGCCAGCCGGGCCATCGAGGTGTAGGTGGTATTCTCACAGGCGATCAGG
>SXQR01000171.1 GCA_005792865.1 Flavobacterium sp.
GCGGTAAAGTTGAACGGCGTGATCGCGTAGATGAATCCCTCAAGCGGGCGGTATTCGACGCGGTTCCACACCCCGGAATCCGATTTTGGCTGGTCGGCATATATCTGCGACATGAACTCGACATTGTAGCGCAAAAAGTCAATGAGCTCGCAGGCAGCGTCGATCTCGGCCTGGAAGATGGTCTTGGACTGCGCGATCATCGTTGCGGCGTTGATGCGGGCGCGGTAAGGGCCCGCGATGAGTTCGGCGGCCTTGAGGAAGATAGCAGCGCGGTGTTCCCAGGGCAGGTCTTCCCAGTTTTTCTTGGCCTTCAAGGCCTCGGCGATCGCGAGTTCTATGTGTTTTTTCTCGGCCATGTGGTAGGTTCCCACCACGTGCTGATGGTCGTGCGGTGCGGTCATGTTGCGCGTGTTCCCCGTAGCGACCTGCTGGTTTCCTATGTACATCGGAACCTCGATTTGTTCCTTCCACATTTTTTTGTATTCGGCCAAAACGGCTTCCTTTTCAGGCGATCCCGGCGCGTAAGACTTCACCGGTTCGTTCACGGCTTTTGGCACATTGAAAAATCCCTTGAGCATAATTTTGATTTTTTAGAGGTGTAAAAGTACGCAATGTTTTGCAGAAATTTGGGCGTAGCGGCGCACGGTGTTTGATGATTTTTAAGATGCTGGGAAGGCGCCGCCGCGCTGTACGCTGTAGCTTTTGAGACCTCGAAGGTCTTCAAGACCTTCGAGGTCTTCCAAAAGGCTGCCGCTGCCATCCCTTACGCAAGATTTAACAAAATATGCGGTCTTCCCGCAGACAACGCCCGTAGTCCCGGACTATTTTTAGACCTCAAATATTTTCAACCCGAGGCGCGGCCGAACTGTATGGAGCGAAGCGCAATAGAACCTTTGAGGTGTATTTTGCCGCGTAAATGGAATGCGGAATAACGCTGGAAGGCCAGGCCATAATATTTGCCGCTATAGCACCAACGATTTTGAAATTGGGAATGTACCTTTTTATAAACCTCAAAGGTCTTCAAGACCTTTGAGGTTTGCCAGCCCCCAATCCATCCGCTCCCCAAAAGTTAAACTTCTTTAAATCCACTGCGCCAACCGCGCTCCAATTTGTAGATTTATAAGAAACCTCCCGCATGGAACCGCCGCTTTTAGCTTTCGATGACAAAGGCATCTTTTGCAGCCGGGCCGGCGTTTACCTCGACCCCTGGAAGCCGGTGGACAAGGCGATCATCACCCATGGCCACAGCGACCACTCGCGGTGGGGCCACAACCGCTACATCACGCACCACCTCAACGTTCCCATCATCCGCCACAGGCTGGGCGATATCAATGTTACGGGCAAGGAATGGGATGAGACCTTTTCCATAAACGGCGTAAAATTTTCGTTGCATCCGGCGGGGCACATCATCGGAAGTTCGCAGGTACGCGTGGAATACAAGGGAGAAGTTTGGGTCTTTACGGGCGATTACAAGACCGAAGACGATGGCATCTCCACGCCTTACGAGCCTGTCAAGTGCCACACATTCATCACCGAATGTACCTTCGGGCTTCCGGCGTTCAAATGGACGCCGCAAAGCGAGGTCATGGCCGACATCAACAAATGGTGGTCAGAGAACAAGGCAAATGGGCAAACCTCTGTTTTGTTTGGCTATACGCTTGGCAAGGCGCAACGGGTTTTAAAGTACCTCGACCCTTCAATCGGGAAAATATATACGCACGGCGCCGTCGAGAACATGACCAATGTGCTGCGGCCCATGATGGAGTTCCCGGCCACCGAGATGATCACCCGCGAAACCCCCAGGGAAGCCATCGCCGGCAATATCGTGCTGGCGCCGCCCAGCGCGCACGGCAGCATCTGGATCAGGAAGATGGCGCCTTTTGTCACCGGTACGGCAAGCGGTTGGATGGCCTTCCGCGGGGCGAGGAGAAGGCGCGCGATTGACCGCGGTTTCGTGCTCAGCGACCACTGCGACTGGCAGGGATTGCTGGAAAGCATTCGGGCGACGGGGTGCGAACGCGTGATCGCGACACACGGCTATTCGGACATATTTTCGCGGTACCTGCGCGAATTGGGATACGACGCGCGGACTGCCCAAACCCAGTACGAGGGCGAATCGGCCGAGATGGGCACATCCTCCACCGAACCCGAGATGCAAACAGAAGCCGCCTCATGAAACACTTCGCCGAACTCATACGCGAACTCGATTCCTCCAATAAAACCTCGGTAAAGGTGGAGGCGCTCACCACCTATTTCAGGACGGCGGGAGATGAAGACAAGGTCTGGACCATCGCGCTTTTGTCACACCGCCGCCCGCCGCGTCCCGTCAACACGACCCTTTTGAGGCTTTGGGCAAATGAGCTTGCCGAAATCCCGCTTTGGCTTTTCGAGGAGTCTTACCATATTGTTGGCGACCTGGCCGAGACCATTGCGCTGGTGATCCCCGCCTCGGAGAACCACAGTGACAAAACCCTGACCGAGTTTCTCCGGGAAATGATCCTGTTGAAAAAACTTCCGGACCAGGAGAAGAGACAATATTTACACGAGAACTGGCTCAGTCTCAACTATTATGAGCGTTTCGTCTTCACCAAGCTCATTACGGGCAGCTTTCGCATCGGCGTAAGCCAAAAACTCATGACCCGGGCGCTTTCCAAAGCCACCGGCGTGGAGGAAGACCTTTTAGCCTACCGGCTGATGGGCGACTGGGATCCCGAGACGATCTCGTTTTCCGACCTTGTCCTGGAAACCAGGGAAAGCGACAACGCCTCGCGGCCTTATCCATTTTACTTGGCTTACGCGCTCGAGGGCGAACTGGCCGGCCTGGGCGATGTTGCAAACTGGAGCATCGAGCACAAGTGGGACGGCATCCGCTCGCAGACGATCTTGCGCGGCGGGAAAATTTATGTGTGGAGCCGGGGCGAGGAATTGGTGACCGATAAATATCCCGAATTTAAATCGTTTGTCGGGGTGATTCCGGACGGTACGGTGATCGACGGCGAGATCTTGTCCTATGCGGACGGGAAAGTCGGAAGCTTCAATGAGCTGCAGACCAGGATCGGGCGCAAGGGCGTATCGCAAGCGCTGCTCAAGAAAACGCCGGTTGCCATCAAGGCTTACGACCTTCTGGAATGGCAGGGGCGCGACATCCGCACCGAACCTTTTGAAATGCGCCGCATGCTCCTGGAGCAACTAATTTCGGGCGTGGAAGCAAACAATTTACCGCTGGTCCTGAGCGAACGCCTGGTATTGGATAGTTGGGACGATGCGGCCCGGGAACGCGAGCGCGCGCGGGAAATTGGCAGCGAGGGGCTGATGCTCAAGCGCAAGGATTCGCCATATTTGGTGGGCCGCAAAAAAGGCGACTGGTGGAAGTGGAAACTCGATCCGCTATCGGTCGATGCCGTCCTGACCTATGCGATGCGGGGAAGCGGCCGCCGATCGACTCTTTTTACCGATTATACTTTCGCCCTCTGGCAAGACAGGGAAGACGGTTCGCGCGAACTCGTGACTTTTGCCAAGGCCTACTCCGGCCTTACCGATGCCGAATTCCGGATGGTGGATGACTTCATCAAAAAGAATACGCTGGAAAGGTTCGGGCCGGTACGGAGCGTTGTTCCCAAGCTGGTCTTCGAGATCGGGTTTGAGGGGATTGCGCTTTCCTCGCGGCACAAAAGCGGGATCGCGACCCGTTTTCCCCGAATCCTCCGTTGGCGGCACGATAAAAAAGCTGAGGAGGCGGATGATGTTGAGGTGTTGCGGCAGATGATAGTTTAATGTGAAAATGTAGCAATGTGAAAATATAGTATTTTGAAAATGTCCCATAAGATTAAATTGCTAGCGACAAGCCAAAGGGCACAAGCCACAAGCCACTAACCCCTAGCCACTAACCCCTAAGCACCGGCCACTCCAATGAAACTCTTCGAAATCGCCGATTCCTGGTTCGCCACCCAACGCTGGAAGCCGTTTCCCTTCCAGAAGCAAACGTGGACCGCTTTCCTGCAGGGGAAGAACGGGCTGTTGAACGCGCCCACCGGTAGCGGGAAGACTTATGCGCTTTGGATTCCGGTGGTGTTGGAGCAAATCAGGAAAAACCCGGATTACAAGACTAAATCTACGCCGGGTCTCAAGGCAATCTGGATCACGCCGCTACGGTCACTGTCGGTGGAGATCAAACAGGCCGCCGAGCGCATCATCAGCGATTGGGGGGTACAGATGACGGTCGGGATCCGTTCGGGGGATACTTCTGCAGGCGAGCGCGCCAAACAAAAGGACAAGATGCCCGACCTTTTGATCACGACGCCCGAAAGCCTGATGCTGTTGCTGGCATCGAAGGGCTACGATAAAGTGTTCCGAAGCTGTACCGCGATCATTATCGACGAATGGCACGAACTGCTGGGCAC
>SXQR01000001.1 GCA_005792865.1 Flavobacterium sp.
CATTTTGCACGACCCAGCCGTACTGATCCTCGTTGAACCTACCACCGGCATCGACCCCAATCAACTGGTCGAAATCAGGCGCGTGATCAGGGATGCCGGCAAGGACAAGACGGTATTCCTCTCCACGCACATCCTGCAGGAGGTGGAAGCCATCTGCGACCGCGTCATCATCATCGACAAGGGCAAGATCGTCGCCGACAAAAAACTCGACAAACTCATGCAGGTCACCAAACAGGTCATCGAAGTTGAATTCGACCAGCCGGTCAAAAAAGATCAGCTTACGACTATCACAGGCATCGAATCGGCAACACAGATAGCCGGCAATAACTGGGAGCTCGTGTTTTCCACCGAAAAGGACATGCGCCCCGAAGTCTTCGATTTTGCCGCCGCGAACGGACTGCGCGCCTTGCAGATTTCACAAAAGAGCCGCAATTTGGAGAGTGTGTTTAGGGAGATGACGAAATAAGTCGTCAGTTGTCAGTTGTCAGTTGCCGACGAATTAATCGACGTACTTCGTATACAATATTGTAAAACCTGAATAGTACAGACGTCTGACAAATGATGACTGATAATTGATGACTGATGACTGATGACTGACAACTGACTACTCAAAAATCACCCTCCCCGTATAATGCTCCACCACCTCTACCACCGGCGGTTGGCTGACGCTGATGAGATTGCCCGTTGAATACAGATTTCCTGAAAGTTTATTTACTGGATGGACAATCATGTCGTTGGAACTGCGGTGAAAAACCTCTACCTCGTCGGCAATAAGGCCGGCGCCCTCAAATCGGCACATGTCATTGTAGAAATTGACCGAAAGCAGGTTGGTCTGGCCATCGACATAAAACGCCGCGATGTTGTTTGCGGCCACGTACGTCTGGCTATTGTTCACCGTAAGATGGAAATCGCCGGTTCCGACACCGCCAAAAGTATCCATCGCATAAAGTCTCAGGACTGGAAAAGTAAGTATGCCCGACGAACGGATGTCGCGATCGGTGTTGGAATAGATTTCGCTGAGCGATGGCGCCGAAACGTGCACGACCACGTTTCCGTGTTTGCGGACCCAGTTGCAGCCGGAATCCTCGGCGAGTTTCAAAACGCCGTCCTTTACATTGGCAGAGACGTCACCGATGAAATTTTCGCCCGCCTCAATGGTGACCGAAAATTCGTCGCCCTGCGAAATCACCATCGAAACGCCCGGATACACGAAAATCTTGTCGAACGCCCCGACCTCAACTTCACGCAGCACCCGGTTTCCTGAACCCTGTACGCAGTCTTCCGAAATCCCGCAGCCCGAAAGGGCCAAAATCACTATGGCTATAATTTTTTTCATAATCGAATTCCGATGCCAAGTTCGATCGCCTCTGCCCGCGCGGCATGCGACTTGAGCGAGAGGGCGGCAAAAATTTTCTCCGAAATATAATACTTCGTGCCGATCCGCTGGTAAAAATCGATCTCGTAATCAAAGGGCTTGTACACGTAATAACCCACCTGCGTCTCGATCGAGAGTTTGTTGATGAAAAGTTCGTGGCCCGCGATGACCGCGACGCGCCTGTAGTCGGTATCGGGATCGACTGGCGGAAGTTCGGGGAACGCGACCGACATGTATTCTATGTAATCCTTGAGGTACATGGAAAAGAAAACGTCGGCGCCCAGTTGCAGCGCGCTCTTGCGGCCGATGCGCTTGTCGGCGTAAAGGCCAAAATGGTAAAACGGCTTCTGCCCGCTGTGGGCTACCGGGCTCTCGCTGATGCCGGTGCGGAAGGCAAAATTGAATTTGATGGGTTCCGAACAGGAAATTGATGTCGTATCCTTCTGAATGTACTCGCGCGGCGCATCCAGGTTGTAGATTACCGATGCCGATGCCGCAAAGGTGTTGATGCCGCTGTTGGGCGATTTAAACCTTCCGTTGGAGAAATGGGTCAGCATCATGCCCGCCCTGAACCCGAAATCCCCCAAAACCCCTTCCCGCGAATACTGCAGCATGAACACGTTGCTGCTCATGAACTTGGACCCAAAGGCGTTGTTCTTGAAGTTGCTTTCCTTGTCATACGGGTTGGTGGTAATCGCGATGCCCTGGGAGATGCGGAACATCAACCGGCGCCCAAATGCGTAAAAATTGTAATGCGCTCCCACGGCATAGGTCTTCCCCAGATATTCGTTGGCCAGATCCTCGTATTGGAAGGAAAAGCCGTAATCGGGGTAGTTGAAGGCGCGCTGCCACTCCTTTTCGCCGTAAGTATTGCGGTTATACGCCAGGACAAAACCACTGGGATGGCCCGTGATCAAATGTCCGATATCGTCCTTGTGGCGGTAGATATTTCCGTAAAAATAGGAAGCCTCGAAGTTTGCCGTCTCGCCTTGGCCAAAAGCCATCGATCCGCAGATCAGCACCAGGAATAGGACGGTTTGCCGCATTTGGCAAATATATTTTAAAAAACGGCTTTGGCAATCTCGCGGATGTTTTCGCTTTTGCCCATCGAATAATAGTGCAGCACCGGAATTCCCGCCGCAATAAGTTCCTTGCTTTGCGCGACGCACCATTCAATCCCCACCTGCCTTACGGCATCGGCGTCACCGGCGCGCACCACGGCCATGATAAGATCGTCGGGCAGATCGACCTTGAAGCGGTGCGGGATCTGGTTGAGCTGTTTTTTTGTCGAGATCGGCTTAAGCCCGGGGATGATCGGGACGGTAATGCCTTCCTTGCGGCACTTGGCCACAAAATCGAAATATTTTTTGTTGTCGAAAAACATCTGCGTCACAATGTACGATGCGCCATTCTTGATCTTCTGCTTCAGGAAATAGATGTCGCTGTCCAGGCTTGGCGCCTCCATGTGCTTCTCCGGGTAGCCCGCCACCCCGATGCAAAAGTTCGTTGCCGCCGAATTCTGCAGATCCTCGTCCAGGTAAATTCCCTTGTTCAAATTCGCGATCTGGGTCACGAGTTCGCCCGCGTAGCTGTTGCCGTCCCGCTCGGGCTTGAAATACGTCTCGTTGCGGATCGCGTCCCCCCGGAGCGCCACAACATTCTGGATGCCCAAAAAGTCCATGTCGATCAAAAAATTCTCGGTGTCCTCCCGGCTAAAACCGCCGCACAATATATGCGGGATCGCGTCCACCTGGTATTTGTTCTGGATCGCGGCGCAGATCCCGACGGTTCCCGGACGCTTGCGCACGATTTTCTTTTGCAGAAGCCCGTTTGGCAATTCCTTGAACTCAAATTCCTCGCGGTGGTAGGTCACGTCAATGAACGGCGGATCGAACTCCATCAGCGGGTCGATGCTGTCAAAAATGGACTGGATGTTTTGCCCCTTGAGCGGCGGCAGGATCTCAAAGGAGAAAAGCGTCTTGCCGTTGGCGTTTTGTATGTGGTCGGTTACTTTCATTGGTTTTGTGTAATGAGTTTTGGGTTTTGGGCGTGCCGGCGGTAGGCACAATTTCAATTAATCATATTTATTCCCGCCGTCGGGCTCTCGGCTGCACGCGGTGCCTGCCTCGATCCCTCACGCGTACCTCCATTTATAATTCGCCCAGATTGGGCGCCAGCCACCTTCTCGCCTCCTCCGCCGCAATCCCGCGCCGTCCTGCATAATCAATCAGCTGGTCTTCGGCAATCTTGCCCAACCCGAAATACTTGCTCTGCGGATGCGCGAAATAGTACCCCGAAACCGATGCGGCCGGCCACATCGCAAGGTTGTCGGTTAGTTTCACCCCGATGCGGTTTTCCACGTCCAGTATTTTCCAGATTGTCTTTTTCTCGAGATGGTCCGGGCAGGCG
>SXQR01000014.1 GCA_005792865.1 Flavobacterium sp.
ACAGCGCGGGCGCACCCATCTACGGGCAGCTAAAGTCCTTCGGCGTGACCAACGCATTGGTGGTTGTGGTCAGGTTTTTCGGCGGGGTGAAACTTGGCGTGGGCGGACTGATCTCGGCCTACCGGACATCGGCACAGATGGCCCTTGCGGCAAGCGAATTCGTCGAGAAGGAAATACGCGTTGATTTCAACATCGCCACCACCTACGCGAACCTGAACAAAGCCATGCGCATCATCAGGGAAAACCAGGGCGAGGTCCACCATCAGCGCATGGAATTGGAATGCTGGATTGAAGTCTCGGTACCGATTCAAAGAGCAACCCGGTTCCGGGAATGTATTTTAACGATTGCGGAGATTCGGACAAATCAGTGATTCATCTTTTCCAACAGCTCCTTTATATAGGATGGCGGTGCAACCGGACGGCCGGTCCTGACATCCACGAAGACGAGCAGGAAATAGGCCGATGTTAATAACTCACCGGATTCGTTCGTGATCTGACATTCAAAATCGATCTTGACCGATTCCTGGCTTTTGAACCGGGTGCGGATGTTGAGCAGGTCGTCATATCGCGCGGGCTTCTTGTAATTGAGCGTGAGCGAGACGATGGGCAGCGCGATTCCCGATTTTTCCATCTCGCTGTAGGAGATGCCGTGGCGGCGCAGCCACTCCACCCTTCCAACCTCAAAATAAGGTATATAATTGCCGTGGTAAACGACACCCATTTGGTCTGTTTCGCTATAGCGGACGCGGATTTGCACAAGATGTTCCCTCATGTTTGGAGCTTGGTTCAGGGTTGCCGTAATGGCGAAATCATAAGGCGAAAATTCGACAAAATCAACCCGATTTTTATTTTTTTTTAACGATTTTTGTTCACATATTTGTTCTCCCCGAAGTCCTGCAGATAACCCATTCTGGCTTGTAGGATAACCTTTAATAAAATTAGAAATTTTAGTCTTTTTATGAACAAAACTGCGCAATCAGTATGGGAGAATTGTCTGTCTTTTATAAAGGACAACATCCAGGACCAGGCGTACAAAACCTGGTTCGAACCGATTAAGTCAGTTGAGCTTACAGATAACGCACTTTACATCCAGGTACCCAGCAAATTTTTCTACGAATGGCTCGAGGAGCACTACGTGAAACTGCTCAAGGTCGCCCTTACCAAAGAACTCGGGAAAAACGCGAAGTTACTCTATAAAATCAAGATGGAAAACACCTACGGCAACAAGCAGCCCTTTACAGAGCAGTTGCCCAGTGCCCATCGCAGCCCGGTGAAGTCGCAGGAAGTCGACGCACCGTTCAAGAACCTCAGCCCCGAGCTCAAGAATCCCTTCGTGATTCCGGGAATCCGCAACCTGAAGATCGAGTCGCAACTCAATGCCAATTATTCGTTTGACAATTTCCTCGAAGGCGATTCCAACCGGCTGGCGCGGTCGGCGGGGATGGCCGTGGCAAACAAACCCGGCGGGACTTCCTTCAATCCGCTCCTGATATTTGGGGGCGTCGGATTGGGAAAGACGCACCTCGCACACGCCATCGGGGTGGAAATCAAGGACAAATATCCTGAGAAGACCGTGCTTTACATATCGGCAGAAATCTTCACCCAGCAATACATCGACTCTGTCAAGAAGAACAGCCGCAATGACTTTATCCACTTTTATCAATTGATAGACGTGCTGATCATTGACGACGTGCAGTTCCTCTCTGGCAAATCAGGTACGCAGGACGTGTTTTTCCACATTTTCAATTACCTGCACCAAAATGGGAAGCAGGTCATCCTGACAAGCGACAAGGCACCTGTTGACATGCAGGATATCGAGCAGCGGTTGCTCTCAAGGTTCAAATGGGGGCTTTCGGCCGAATTGCACCAGCCGGACTACGAGACCCGGATCTCGATCCTGAAGAATATACTTTACCGCGACGGCGTTGACATGCCGGACGAGATCATCGAATACGTGGCCCGAAACATCAAAACCAACGTACGCGAACTCGAGGGCGCCATCATCTCGCTCATCGCCCAGTCTTCCTTCAACAAAAAGGAGGTCACGCTGGATCTTGCCAAGCACGTCGTGGAGAAATTTGTCAAGAATATCAAGCGGGAGATTTCAATCGATTACATCCAAAAGGTCGTATCCGATTATTTCCAACTGGACATCGACACACTGCAATCCAAGACGCGCAAGCGCCACGTGGTGCAGGCCCGACAGCTCGCGATGTTCTTTGCCAAGAAATTCACCAAGGCGTCGCTGGCCAACATCGGTTCGCAGATCGGCGACCGCGACCACGCTACCGTTTTGCACGCATGCAAGACTGTTGACAACTTGGTATCCACCGACAAGCAGTTCAAGAAATTCGTGGACGATATTCACAAAAAACTATCTCTCTAGTTTTAACGCGTTATGGCTGTCAAGATCCTGATGGTATGCCTGGGCAACATCTGCCGGTCTCCTTTGGCCGAAGGATTGCTCGCTTCCAAGTTGCCGCCCGGCCGTTTCGTGGTTGATTCGGCAGGAACGGGAGACTGGCACGTGGGAAAACAGCCCGACCACCGCTCCATCGATACCGCGAAAAAATACGGGCTGGATATTTCCGGGCAGAAGTGCCGGTTGTTCACCGTCTCCGATTTCGACGAGTTTGATCACATCTACGTCATGGATGGCAGCA
>SXQR01000172.1 GCA_005792865.1 Flavobacterium sp.
GGTTCCCTGCAGAAAATAGGATTTCAGGTCAGAAAAGGCGCGGTCGATGTAGCCATCGGATTTCAGGAGCGACAACCGGCCCGAAATCTCGAAAGCGTCGTTTAGTTTTCCGCTACCGAATTTGACCGTGTGCTTGCGCGAATTGAAACTCCCGAATGAATTGGAGATCTCAGCGTATGCGGTGTCGGCAGTTCTCTCGGTGAGCAGGTTCAGGCTTGCGCCGAAGGCACCTGCGCCGTTGGTGGAAGTCCCGACGCCGCGCTGGAGCTGGATGCTTTGAAGCGAAGAGGCAAAGTCGGGCATGTTGACCCAGAAGGTTCCGCTGGATTCGCTGTCGTTGTACGGAATCCCGTTGATGGTGACGTTGACGCGCGTGGCGTCGCTGCCGCGGACCCGGATTCCCGTGTAACCGAAGCCGTTGCCCGCATCGGAAGTGGTGACCACCGACGGCATGAAGTTGAGCAGGATGGGAATGTCCTGGCCGAGATTCCGGCGCTCGAGTTCCTCCTTTTGAACATTGCTGAAAGTGACCGGCGTTTTTTGCGTGGCCCGGACCGCCGTGACCATCACATCCTGTAGCGGGACCGCCGTGGAATCAGGGTCCTGCTGGGCACTGGCATGGGTTGTGAAAATACATCCGAGGATGGATGCGTGAGCGATCGCGGCAAGGTACCGCGTACCGCCAAGAGCGCGGCCCGAAGGGACACGCCCGAATTTTTGGAATAAAAGTTTCATCCGTAAAGATTTACGAATAAAAGGGGCAATTATCCTTGGTTAACAAATGTGGTTCGGCCCTGCAGCGTCCTGCGTGGCAATTCCTAAACAGCATTACCTGTTCAAGGTTCGATGGGTATGATCTCAGCCTGTTAAAGCACCCCTTTGAGACGGGGCGAAGATACGGTTAATTAGGAAATGTGCCAATGAGGAAATGAGGAAATGTTCCTACCAAGTAAAGCCTACTAATTATATGCAATTTCCTAATTTCCTAATTTCCTAATTTCCTAATTTCCTAATTTTCAAATTTCCAAATTTCCAAATTTCCAAATCAAATCTCCGGTTTCCTCCTCATCTCCTTCACCCCCGCCTGCCTCCGTTTGTCATTGATGCGTTTCTTGATTACCGACTTGGGGACCTTTGTCTTTTTGCGAGGTTTGGCCACGTTGAGTGCCGATTCCAGAAGCGCGATGAGTTTTTGCGCGGCGATCTCGCGGTTGCGGAGCTGGCTGCGGTCTTCGTCGCTGGAGACCGTGAGCATGCCGCCGGCGTTGATCCGGTTGGCGATTTTTTCCAATATCAGCGATTTTTCTTCGTCCGATAGTCCTTGGGACGATGTGATGTCCAGCGACAGGACGGCCTTGCTCGCCACCTTATTCACGTTTTGGCCTCCCGCCCCACTGCTGCGGACGGCCCTGAATTGCAGTTCCTGTATGATCTTCTCGCGGTCCATCAGGGTTGGTGTGCCGATTTCAGCAGGTCATTCACGGTCTTGACGGGGTTGAACGTGATGAGCGGAACCTCTACAAAAACCGTGATCCACTTGGCCATTGCGCCGTTCCATAGCCCCGGAAGCTCGAAAGCCTTGAGCGGTTTGCCGTCCTTGTTTTTCTCTACGATGAACCCGCTCTCATGGTCCACAAAGTTTTCAAGATCGTATTTCCCGCCATTGCGGTCCCTGAAACTGCATACGATGTCCACCGGGTTGAAATGCGTTGACCCGGCCATGATGGACGATTGCGCCGGACTCGCCAAGTCGACCTGTGCGCTCTCTACGATCTGCAGCGAGACATTTCCCTTGCGGTCACGGACCCAGAATGGCCCGCCGCCGGGTTCTCCCTCGTTCTTGACCATGCCGCAAACGCGAATGGGCCTGGCCAGCATTTTCTTGAGCAGCGCGATCTTGTTGGGGGTCGTGTACATGTCAAAATCATCAGGCATACAAAGTTGCAGCTTCTCGCAGATGAATTCGTGTATCTGATCCACCACGGCAGCGTCGGAATCGCGCTCGAGGAGCTCCAGGCAATTGAAGACGCCATCGCGAAGTTCCAGGAGCAAGCCCGCAAGTGCTTTCTTGTAAAGCGCAATTTCCACGCTGTGGCCCTGTGTGACGTTGTCGATGTTCTTGATGAAGACGATATCCGAATCAAGGTTGCCCAGGTTCCTGATGAGCGCCCCGTGGCCGCCGGGCCTGAAGACCAGTTTGCCTTTTTGGTCGCGGAAAGGATGGTTGCCGGGGTCCACCCCAAGGGTATCGGTGGCGGGGTCCTGCTGACTGTATCCGATGGAGAGCGCCGCCCCTGCCTCCTGCTCATATTTTTGTTTGATGTTTGAGACGATGGCTTCAAAAAGGGGCCGGTGCCCTTCGGAGACCGTGAAATGGAGCCTCGCCAGCCGATTCTTCCCCACCGCGTACGAAGCAGCCTCTGCAAGGTGTTCCTCGACAGGGGTCGCAATATGGTTGCGGTATTTGTGAAACGGCAGGACGCCCTTGGGTTTATCGCAGTAGGCGAGTTCACCGGGATTGAGAAGCACGCTGACAAAGTGGTAAATCTTCCTGCTGCGGTCCCAGGAACCGAAGTCCCCGTGCCTGTCGTTGAGCTTGGCGAGTACCTGATCAAAAAACGGGAACTTTTCCAGTCCGGCGAGGAACACGGCAAGTTCTGCGGCTTTTTTGCGGTTGATATAGGCGTTGACCGATTCGTTCTCTGCATCGGTATCATTGAGGTATTCGCTAAGGAACTTGAACATCCGGCTGGCCGCACCGGAGGCGGGAACAAATTTCGCGATGTCGAGTTCGACGCTGTGCCGATCATAAAGATCGGCGTAAAATTGATAACCCTGCGCATCGAATTTGAGGATTCCGTCACCAATGGTGGCCGGCCTTTCAAGCATTGTCTTGGGGATGCCGTTGGCGAAAAAAGAGAAATGCGATGCCACCGCATCAAGGCTTGTCCCACGGGCGTGCAGTTGCACGAAATCGTGGGAAGTGAATCCCATGCCGAGCGCCGTGCGCAGTCCCTCGAGGATCTCCATTGACCGCTCAAGGCGCTGCTCCGGCGTCCCCGAAACCAGGATGTACGGTTTATCATGGGCTTCCAGCGCGGCCCTGAAATCGGCGAGCATGCCGGAACGGTTTTGCGGCCGGTCGCGCAGGTCATCCGGTGTCCAGGGCACATCGATGTCCGTGAGCAGGAAAAGGTCGTATTTGTGTTTCTTTGCGGCCTTGGCGATTGAGGCGTCGCAGATACCGAAATAGTGGTCGGCATATACCTTTGTCTGCAAAAGGCACGTGTCGCAAAAAACAAAATTTCGCGCCCCTTCCATGGCTTTGGCTTCCAATGTGATCTGTCCCAAAGCGATGGGCATCAGGTCTTCCGGCGCACACGGCCGTGCCGAATCATCGTATTTCTTTTGCAGGTATTCACGGGCGAACTCGGGTGCCCAGGTTGTGTTGAAAGCGTTGGCCAGCGCGCTTGCCAAAGTGGTTTTTCCGGTACTTTCGGGACCAAAAACCGCGATTCTCAGTATCCCGGCGACGGCGCCCGGCTGTTTAAGATTTTCCTCCATGCAATGTAGGCCTGTACGGCGAGTATAGTGAAAATGACGTATTGAAGCGCGAGCATGCCAAGCCCGCGATAGGCATAAAGCGGAATGGCGATCACGTTTCCGATGATCCAGAGCGTCCAGTTCTCGATCTTCTTGAGCGCCATGAACCACATGGCCGTGAAAAAGATGCCCGCGGTGAGGATGTCAAACCCATTTTCGGTCCTGATTTCCTGCCCAAACGCCTTGTATATGGTGAAAATAACGATTATCGTGACGACAAACAGCAACAGGCCTGTTAATTTTTCCCTGCGCCCGGTGCGTGATATCCGGACATTTTCAAGTGATGCGCGGCTCCATTTGTACCAGCCGTACAAACTCATCGCCGAATAGTAAATGTTAACGGTCATGTCGCCCAGATAGCCCGCCACATAAAGCAGGTAGGACGTGATGACCGTGGCCACAAGCCCCACCGGATACACCAGTATGTTTTCTTTTTTTGCAAACCAGACGCTGGCGATCCCCGTGACGAAGGCTACGGCCTCAAGGATTATCTGGTAAAGTGGCGCGTTTTGGTAGGCCGACAAAAAGAACTCAATCATGACCAAAGAAATGCGGGTTGCGTTCAAAGGCGGTGCCGATCACGACCAGGTTGGCTCCTGCATCGTAGGCAGCGCTAATTTGTTCCGATGAAGAAATTCCACCACCGACGATGAGCGGGATCTGTACCGATGTGCGCACCGATTCGATGACTTGCGCGGGCACCGGATTGAGTGCGCCGCTGCCGGCTTCAAGGTAAATCATTTTATGGCCGAGCATTTCGCTTGCCATCGCCGTGTTGACGATAGTTTGGGCATCCAGAAGCGGAACCGTTCCAGTCACTCGCGCGACCGCAGATTCATGTCCCCCATCCACAAGCACGTAGCCCGTGGGTATGATTTCAAGCCCGGATTGGCGCAGGTTTGGTGCGGCATCGGCATGATACCCGAATAAATAATCAGGATTTCGGCCCGAAATGAGCGATAGCAGAAGAACAGCATCGGCGGCTGGGTCAATCTGCGAAGGATGGCCGGGAAATATCACGAGTGGCAATCCACATTTTCGGAGTTGGGTCAAAAGAGGCTCCATGCTTCCCGAAAAAGTGCTGCCTCCAATAAAGATATGCGTTGCCGGCGACGAGGCGATTGCCGGTAAAAGCGCCGGAACGGATTGCGGATGCGTCTTTTCGGGATCGATGAGGATGGCGAGCAGCTTTTTGCCACTTGCGGATGCCTCCAGAATATCATTGTAGATGGTAGCCAAGGAAGTTGTTTTCAAAAGCGAAGACCAGCGTATAGTTGTCCAGTTCTTCAAAATGGATGTCAAAGTTACGCACGATGGAACCGAAATGTAGCTCGGCGGTGGTTTTTTTGTCCCGCAACTCAAATGGCTTTGCCGAAATGTGGTCCTTGAAGCTGATGCCTTTCTCATTGCGGATCTTGAACACGCATTCCTTGATGCCCCAGTTTACGGTAAGCTTGCGGACGTAATCCTCGGCCCTAGGATCGAGCGGCATGGAAGGTTCCATGAATTTTGAAGCGATCCTGGCAATTTTGTCGCGCTGGAGTTCCAGATCGATGCCGATGGGCCTGTCGCTGATGCCGATGGCCGAGCAATCATGCGAATGTGAAATGGAGATGTGCCTGCCGTCGCTGAGGTGGGGTTTTCCAAAACCGTCATAAACCAATTGCGAATCGGTGTAGCCGGCCTCCTGCAACAGCAACCGCACCGCCACGAATCCGCGCTGGTGCTGCAGGGACCGCATGTGCCCGATCCTGAAAATGGAACGGTCGGTCAGGGCGGCACAGTCAAAAAGGTCCACGAATGGCTCGGTGATATCCCAGGTGAGCAATTGCGTGCCCGCGTCGTGTTTGATGATTCTGGAAATCGGCATGTGCGTGAGGTTTAGCCCCGATTGAAGCGAAAATCCTTTTGCCGCGCAGCGTTTGCAAGGCGAAAGATTGCAGCGGAAAGCGGGATCGGCTCCAAATAATTTAAAAATTTCAACGCCAAAACTTTACGGCTGGTGAACAGCTATTAAATCTTTTCTAAACGCAACGCGAAATAAAAGTAATGCGTAAATTTGCGGCTTATACAAATATAACAATATGAGTACGCAAACGATGCCA
>SXQR01000015.1 GCA_005792865.1 Flavobacterium sp.
CATCGTGAACTTGGTACGCTTCCAATCGCAGGAGGCACCCAATTTCTTGAGTTGCTCGAGGATCACCCCGCCGTACTTGTGCGTCCAGTCCCAGGCGTGCCCCAGAAATTCTTCACGGCTCAGGTCGTATTTGTCTATGCCCTCCGATTTCAATTTGGCCACTACCTTTGCCTCGGTGGCAATGGACGCATGGTCGGTACCCGGAACCCAGCAGGCGTTGAATCCCCGCAATCGCGCTCGTCGGATCAGGACGTCCTGGATGGTGTTGTTGAGCATATGGCCCATGTGCAGGACGCCGGTGACATTTGGCGGCGGGATGACAATCGTATAAGGCGTGCGCACATCGGGTTTGGAATCAAAAAAACCTTGTTGCATCCAGTATCCGTACCATTTGTCTTCTATCGATTTGGCATCAAACTGCGTGGGGATTTCCATAAAAATAAGCTGTTTCCGGGTTTGGTACGCTTGTTGTAAACAGGCGAAGCGCAAAATTAAACCAATCGGCGCGGTTTAAAAAATTGCCCGCCATTAATTTGCACGTTCTTTAAAAGAAAGTATTTTTACACAACCAAATTTATTTTACCATGAGGAAATTACTCTTGCTATTTGCCTTCTGCGCCTCGACTGCCGCATTTTCACAGGCAAAAATCGAGTTCCTTAACGACACGACAATCGATTACGGGACCGTCTCCAAGGAAAGCGACAGCGGCGTCCGTACCTTTGAATTCAAGAACACCGGGAACGCCCCGCTCATCATCACCAACGTGCAGTCCACCTGCGGTTGTACCGTGCCTTCAAAACCCACCGAGCCCATCATGCCCGGCAAGACCGGCAAGATCGATGTAAAGTACAACATGGCCCCGGGCCCCATCCGCAAGACCATCACGGTGGAATCAAACGCCACCAACTATGAGGGTGGGCGCATCCCGCTCAAGATCAAGGGCGAGGTCATCGTCAAACAGGAGGTCAACCTTCTGGAAAAGAAAAAATCCATCATGAGCAATTAACAAAGAGCTGCCTTCGGGCGGCTTTTTTTTGGCGTGCCGGCGCAAGGGTGATTGACCCCATATCGGATGCCGCCACGCGCCGTCGGGCTGTCCGCTAAATCTTTTGCGGTTACCGCGCAAAAGGATACCGCTCCCATCCCTCACGCATTGGGGTCACAACATGCTTTTGAGGGTGAAGACAAAGATCTTTTCCTGCCCGTTGCGTTCCACGGCGAGTTTGATTTCGCGCCCTTCCTCCGATTTCAACAGGTTGTTGATCTGTTGGAGGGTGTATCGGTACCCCGAACGGTTGTTCAACGTCCTGATCACGTCCCCCGGCCGGACACCGCTCTCATAGGCCGGCGAGCCTTCCCGCACATTGCTAATCGAGTACACCGGCTTAAGCTCGAACCTAAAGGTAAAGGTATTCGGGATCTTGTCGCCGTTCACGTCGTGCAGGTTCGTGGGTTGCGCCGATTCAACGGTCTCCTTGACCCATGTCATTCCCGCGTGCTGGATGTCAAGGCCACTCATGTTGTATTGGAACGGATCGTCAAAAAATCCGCTTTTCTTCAAATACATCGCGCCACCGGCATAATCCAGAACCACCGAGAAGCGGCGCAGGATCTCCCCGCCAATGGAACCTATCCGGTCCCTCACCATCTGGATGTTCCGGGTGGATAAAGTGTCGGGAAAGGCGGCGATCGGGTAGCGGAAATCGTAACCGCCCAGCCTGAATTCGGTGATGCGGGCCCGCCGTCCGTGGATCTCCCCGCTAAAGCCACGTCCCAGGTAATCCACGAAATTGCGTTGCGGGATCCTGACATCTTCACTTCTTTCGGCAAAGAGCCATAGCGCGTCGCTGTTCCCCACGTCAATCAGCAATTTGGCCTCAAACGGGTGGTTGCCAATCGTGACGCTGGACATCGCGTACGGCTTGGAGAGTTCAATGCTGATGGGAACCCTCGTGTATTGCTTCTTCCACTTCTTCTTTTGCCGCTCCGCATCGCGATAGATGGTAATTTTTTTAGACGCGTAACTAATTTCAACCGGGAAATTCCTGAAAAGGTTATAGCCAATGACGCCATTGACCGGTATGCCGATGCTTCCGGAAAAATTCAGGTCCTGGTCCAGCACGATATAAATGTCATGGTCCGCGTCCTTGAACCCGTCAAATGCCAGCGTGTTTCCGCCAGACCGGAGCCCCTCGATGGGTTCGGCACTCCCCAATCCGCGAAAGCGTACCTTCTCGAGATTATCGAAACTCACCTCACGCTCGTCGAGGCTGAACAATATCGTCTCATCCACCCCCGAATCCAGCAGGAAGTTCAGCATGACGCCATTGACCTCCACCGGGATGATGACCAGGTTGTTGATATGCTGGAACGGGACGACGATCTTTTGCCGGCCGGATTCAAACCGGAAACCCTGGGCATGGCAGACCGCGCTCACCAGCACTAAAAAGACATTAAAGAATAACCGTGTTCCCATCCCGTTAAAAATAGGAAATTACGCCGCATTCTAGCCTCCAATCGGTCGCGTTCCCTAAAAAAGTTGCAAATTTGCAACGCTAAACTACACGTCATGCCAAAAATCTCCAATAAAGGGCACCAAATGCCTGAATCCCCCATTCGCAAACTTGTCCCTTACGCCGAAATTGCCAAGCGCAAAGGCCATAAGGTTTACCACCTCAATATCGGTCAACCGGACATCAAGACGCCCGAGGTGGCGCTCGCAGCGGTCAGGAACGCCGACATCAAAGTACTGGAATACAGCCACTCTGCCGGATTTGAAAGCTACCGCACCAAACTCGCCGAAAGCTATCGCACGCATGGCCTCCCCATAGACACGGCCGACATCATCGTGACCACGGGAGGATCGGAAGCCCTACTATTTGCCTTGGGATCCACCATGGACTCCGGCGACGAGATCATCATCCCCGAACCGTTCTACGCCAATTACAATGGTTTTGCTACCGCATCGGGCGTGAAGGTCGTACCCGTGATCTCGACCATCGACGAGGGCTTTGCCTTACCGGCCATTTCGGCATTCGAGAAACTCATTAGCCCGCGCACCAAGGCAATCCTGATCTGCAACCCGGGCAACCCGACGGGTTATCTTTATTCAAAAGAAGAAATCATACAGCTGGCCGAGATTGTCAGGCGCCACGACCTTTTTTTAATTGCCGATGAAGTATACCGCGAGTTTACCTATGACGGTGACGCGCATTTTTCGGTCATGAACGTCCCCGGTCTGGAACAAAACGCCATCATGATCGACTCGGTCTCCAAAAGGTATTCGATGTGCGGCGCGCGCATTGGCTGCATCGTCTCGAAGAACCGCGAGGTAATGGCCACGGCACTCAAGTTTGCGCAAGCCCGGCTGAGCCCGCCCACATATGAACAGATTGCCAGCGAGTCCGCGCTCCAGACGCCGCAGTCCTATTTTGACGAGGTGATTTCGGAATACCGCATGCGCCGCGATACCTTGGTAACCGAGCGTGAAAAGAGTCCCGGTGTCAAGGTCGCCAAGCCCAAGGGCGCGTTCTAGTGCATCGCCGAACTTCCCATCCGCAACGCCGACGATTTCGCACAATGGCTGCTGGAATCCTTTGATTCGCACGGCGAAACGGTCATGGTCGCTCCCGCCGCCGGATTCTATTCCACGCCGGGCGTCGGCCTCAACCAGGTGCGCATCGCCTATGTGCTCAACCAAAAAGACCTTGTGCGATCGGTCGAGATATTGCGGGAGGCGCTGCTGCAATATAAGGGTTAGGAGCTGTTCCCGCTTTCCGTTCCAATCTTTTGCCATCCTACAAACCTCAAAGGTTTTTGACCCGTAGCATCGCATCCAACGCAGCGCAGTTAAACCTTTGAGGTTTTCCTCCCC
>SXQR01000173.1 GCA_005792865.1 Flavobacterium sp.
GCCCTGACGATGTCCTCGTTAAGCCCGACGGGAAAGGTCTCGGATTCAATATCGGTATAAAACCCATACTCGTACTCCTTGTTCTCGAGTTCGATCTTGAGTTCTTCTTCGGTGTATTTTGACATTTTGGTTTGTTAAAAAGTTGGAAAGTTGAAGGTTGGAAAGTTCGGAACTTTATAAACTTTATGAACTTGCAAACTTTATAAACTTACAGACTAAACGACTCCCCGCACCCGCAAGTCCTGTTGGCGTTGGGATTGTTGAACACGAAGCCCTTTCCGTTGAGCCCGCCGCTAAATTCAAGCGTAGTGCCCGCGAGGTAAAGGAAACTCTTCTTTTCAACGGCAATCTGGATATCGTTATCGGCGAAGATCTTGTCCTGCTCGCCGGTCTGGTTATCAAATTTCAATTCATAGGAAAGCCCAGAACAGCCTCCGCTCTTCACGCCCACTCGCACGTAATCGCGAACGGGGTCAAAGCCTTCCTCGGTCATGAGGCTGACGATTTTTTTGCGGGCGGATTCTGATACCTTGATCATCTTATATAGATTTTGTCTAAATTATGGGCAAAGATAAGCCATAAATCGATTTTGCACGTGGCGGGTAACATTTTTATAACGAATGCAATTATAGCACGCCCCTATGGCCCACACGGCCGAAATGCTTAATTTGCGTGACAATTTTTTATCATGAAGCTGTATCCGATAGAAGCCGGTAATTTCAAGCTCGACGGCGGGGCGATGTTTGGCGTCGTGCCCAAGACCATTTGGAACAAGACCAATCCTGCCGATGCCAACAACCTCATAGACATTGCGGCGCGTTGCCTCCTGATCGAGGACGGGAACCGCCTGGTCCTGATAGACACGGGAATGGGCGACAAGCAGTCGGAGAAATTTTTTGGCTATTACTCGCTGTGGGGCGATCACTCCCTCGATAAATCGCTCGCCGAAGCCGGTTTTTCCCGCGATGATGTCACCGATGTCTTCATGACGCACCTGCATTTTGATCATTGCGGCGGAAGCGTGCGCTGGAACCGGGACCGCACGGGCTATGAGCCGTCGTTCAAAAACGCGAAATTCTGGACCAACGAAGATCATTGGAATTGGGCGGTAAAGCCAAACGCGAGGGAAAAGGCTTCCTTCCTGTCCGAAAATATCCTTCCGATGCAGGAAAGCGGGCAACTGAACTTTATTGCGAGACCGGCGGGAGACACGCTGTTGGATTCGGAAATGGGTTTCGACATCTTTTTTGCCGACGGCCATACTGACAAGATGATGATCCCCAAAATTAAATTCGGCGACAAGACCATCTGCTTCATGGCCGACCTGGTCCCCACCGCCGGGCACCTGCCGCTTCCCTATGTCATGGGCTATGATACGCGACCGCTTTTGACTTTGCCGGAAAAGGCAAGGTTCTTGGAAGAGGCGGCCGCAAATGGCTATTACCTGTTTCTCGAACACGATGCGCACAATCCCATCATCACGGTGGAAATGACCGAGAAAGGCGTTCGGTTCAAGGAAGTCTTTGGTTGTGACGAAGTCTTAAGGTAACGTTAATCAAAAAATCGGCTGTAACAAAAACCCATACTTTAGACCAATTTTTCAAATTTTTAAACTCCTGTAAAAGATGAATATGTTCAAAAAAATCATGTTGGGCGCGGCACTGATGTTCGCGTTTTCGGCATCGGCACAAAAGAATCCGGCCACCGGCCTCAACGGCCTTACCGCCAAGAAAGGCACGCTGACCGAGAAGCAATTGCAACGTTGGAGCCATCTGGACCTTGCAACCGACACCATCCCCGGAATGAGTGTTGACCGCGCACACGAACTGCTTAAGAACAAGAAGGGCACCAAGGTGATCGTGGGCGTGATTGATTCGGGTGTCGATATCGAACATGAGGATTTGAAAGACGTGATTTGGAAAAACACGAAGGAAATTGCCGGCAACGGGATCGACGATGACAAGAACGGTTATGTTGACGATATCCACGGCTGGAACTTCCTGGGCGATGCCACCAAAGAAAACCTGGAGATGACCAGGATGCTGAAAAAGCCGGATGACGGTTCGGCAGAATATAAAAGGGCCAAGGAGGCTTACGAAAAGCAATACCAAAAAGCGATGGGCGGCAAGCAGCAGGTGGATTTCATCATGCAGGCGCACAATGCTATAGTCGATCACCTCAAAAAGCCGAACTACACGGTTGAAGACCTGAAGAAGATCGAAACAACCGACCAGAATCTCCTGCGTTCCAAAATGGTGATGACACAGATTGCCGGACAGGTAGGCGAGGGGTTTGTCGAAGAGATCACTGGCTTTAAGGACCACATCTATGACATGCTCAACTACAACCTGAACAAAGATTTTGACGGGCGCAAGCTTGTGGGCGACAATCCCAATGACATCAACGACCGCAAATACGGCAACAACAACGTCATCGGCCCCGACAAGGAAGAGGCCATGCACGGAACGCACGTTTCGGGAATCATCGCGCAGGGCCGGAACAACAACATCGGCGGGGACGGCGTTGCCAACAATGTGGAAATCATGGCGCTTCGGGCGGTACCCAACGGTGACGAATACGACAAGGACATCGCGCTTGCCATCCGCTACGCTGTCGATAACGGTGCGAAGGTGATCAACGGCAGCTTTGGAAAAAGCTTTTCGCCCCAAAAACAGTGGGTTTTTGACGCGATCAAGTACGCCGAATCCAAAGACGTCCTGATTGTCCACGCGGCAGGTAACGACGGGCTTGACATCGACAAGGACGAGAACCGCAACTACCCGAACGATTCTGAGGACAACAAAACCGAGATTGCGGGCAATTTCCTGTCTATCGGCGCGTTGGGCAAGACTTATGACCAGAACATGGTCGCCGAATTCTCAAACTACGGGTCGTTCAACGTGGACGTTTTCGCGCCTGGAATGGAAATCTATGCGACCGTGCCCAACAACAAGTACAAATTTGAGCAGGGAACCTCGATGGCCTCTCCAAACGCGGCCGGTGTTGCTGCCCTGGTCAGGTCATATTATCCAAACCTCTCTGCACGCCAGGTCAAGCAGATCCTGGTTGAATCGGGGACGGCCGTGACCAATGAAGTCGTACTGGGCGAAACGCAGGAAAAGCGTCCGTTTGCGAAAGCTTCAAAAGGTGGCCGCATCGTCAATGCATACAACGCGCTGGTGATGGCTGAGAAAATGTCCAAAACAAAACTTCCTGCCAATAAAATCAAGGGATAATGTATAAAATCGCGGCGCTTGCGCTGGCTCTGCTTCCAATAACGGCAGCGGCCCAAAATGGCTACTGGCAACAACATGCCGATTACAGGATGGAAGTGTCGATGGATGTTTCCAACTATCGGTACAAAGGCACGCAGCAGTTGGTCTACACGAACAACTCGCCCGACACTTTGCGGCGCGTTTTCTACCATCTCTATCCAAATGCCTTCCAACCGGGCAGCGAGATGGATATGCGGGTGCGGACCATAGCCGATCCGGACGGACGCATGGCCAAAAAAGTGAAAGTGCTTGGCAAGGAAGTCCGCGAAAGCAGGATCAAGAACCTTAAACCCGACGAGATCGGGTTTTTGCACATTTCCAACTTTAAGCAGGACGGAGTCGCGGCAACGGCAAAAGAAGTGGAGACCGTACTTGAGGTAACGCTCGCCAAGCCCATTTTGCCCGGCGGCAAGGCTATCTTCACACTTGATTTTGACGGCCAGGTGCCGGTTCAGATCAGGAGGTCGGGGCGCAACAATTCGGAGGGCGTTGAGCTTTCCATGGCGCAGTGGTACCCCAAAATGGCCGAATACGACTTTGAGGGCTGGCATGCCGATCCTTACATCGCACGTGAATTTCATGGCGTCTGGGGGAATTTTGATGTGAAGATCACGATCGACAAGAATTATGTTTTGGGCGGATCAGGCTATCTGCAGAACCCTGAGCAGATCGGGCACGGCTACGAGAAAAACGGTGCCGTGGTCAAACCGGGAAAAGGGAAGGCGCTGACCTGGCATTTTATCGCGCCGAATGTCCACGATTTTACCTGGGCCGCCGATAAGGAGTACATCCATGATTCGGTGCAGGTGCCGGGCGGTCCGATGCTCCATTTCCTTTATCAGAACAACCCCAAGATCATTGACAACTGGAAGAAACTGCAACCCAAGGCAGTCGAGGTCATGCAGGCATTCAACCGGATCGTGGGGAAGTATCCGTATGACCAATATTCAATCATCCAGGGCGGTGACGGCGGGATGGAGTACGCGATGTGCACCCTCATCTTGGGCGAAGGCACTTTTGATGGCCTGTTTGGCGTCACGACACATGAAATGGGACATTCTTGGTTCCAACACGTGGTCGCGACCAACGAATCCAAGCACGGATGGATGGACGAGGGCTTCACGACCTTCATCGAGGATATGGTGCTCAACGAACTGTCCGCCGAGAAAAAAGCCAATCCTTTCACAGGTTCTTACAACGGTTATTATTTCATGGCGAATTCCGGCAAGGAGCAACCGCAGTCCACGCATGCAGACCGCTTTGATGAGAACCGCATGTACGGCATTACCTCATACAGCAAGGGCAGCGTTTTCCTGACGCAGTTGGCTTACCTGATCGGGTGGGACAACCTCATGAAAACGATTCGCCGCTTCTATTCGGAATACAAGTTCAAACACGCCACTCCCAATGATTTCAAGCGGGTTGCCGAAAAAGTCTCTGGAGCTTTGCTGGAC
>SXQR01000174.1 GCA_005792865.1 Flavobacterium sp.
AACCCGCGGCATGGTGCGCATCGGAACCGAAACGTATCAAAATGGTCCGGGGCGTCACGTCGGGCGGCATGATCCGGTAAATGTCCATCTTGCTTTCTGCCATAAATCCGCCGTTCTTTATTCCGGGATTGGCCGCATTGAAAAAGAATGGCGTCCTGGCTTTCGCCGACAACCACAGCCAGTAAAATCCAACGGGCAGGTAAATCGTCCACGCAGGCCAATATTCCCAATGCGTGAGCCGGTGCCACAACAGCCTCATCTCGCCTGGAATTGGTGAACTTCGGCCCGTACCAGATCAAGGTGCCTGACCGTTATCTCCGGTTGGCCGATGACCGCCTGGGTGATGCTTACGGTCCGCAGGAATCCCCGGTCGATGACAAATCCCTCCCGATCGTTGTTTCCCCCTTGCTGATGGAATTCCAATATGGCTTCGGGTGTGGCAGGCTCCCGGGCAATAAAGTTTGCAAAAAACGACATCCGCCAATCGCGCTGGTCCGGTGGGTACAAAGGCGACGACGACCAGATATGCGCCTCACGCGGATCGATTTCTAACCGGTGCCTGTCCTGTCCATCCCATACCAGTCGGAACAAATTTCCATCGGAATGAAAAATGATCGTGAAAGGTTCGACGCCATCAAGGTCGGCTGTTTCCCAACGCAAAATCGGCGCATCGGCAGTGAAGAAATCCAGCAGGACGATGCCGCGGCTCATCCGGTAGGGCGGATTCCATTCGTGTTTTTCAAAACCGCCGTTCATCAAAACGGCAATATTTTCGGCCTCATCCAGCACGAACCAGGTTCCGCCCGCCTTGGGTTCCTGCGGAAAAACGACCCTTCGGCCCTTGTAATCGCGCCATGTGGGCGCCGAGGCCGAACGTCCGGGCTGCTCGTCGCGGTTTGAAGTGATGACCGTTCCTTGGGAAGTTGGGATAAAGGTTACCGTGCACATGAATCGCGGTATTCCAGTGTGGATTTGGCTACGCCGAACCCGGACCCAACCGATACGTGCGGCATATTTTGCAACGCCACCTTGATGAGTGCCTGGTGGTGAACGGCGTGCTCGAGGTTGTATAGGAGTTCCCTGCAATAGTTCGTTTCGATCAGGACTTGCATTCCATCGGAACGGTACTTGAGTTGCAACGGTTTGTCAGGCTGGTCCATCGACGCAAATGACGCCATGACCCTCACGGCCTCCCGGACATCGGTTTCCAGAAGAGTCGAACGGTTGCGATCATCATAATCTATCGTTCCCGAGTCATAACCTTTTTGAAGGCATTGCAGCATTTCCACGACATGCCTGATGTGTGCCCCTACGCTCGCGCCGTCCAGGGAATCAATCGGCCGTGCATATTCGTCGTTGTTAAGCGCCGTGGCCAAAGCCATCAATTCCGAAAGTCTTTGCGCAAGCTCCTGAAATACCATAAGTAGAAGTTATCGGAACTAAAATTAATAAAAAAACCCGGCGAACCGGGCTGTATTTTAGTCTCTCAGGACACTTCGCGAGATCACGATCTTCTGGATCTCCGACGTTCCCTCATAAATCTGCGTGATCTTGGCGTCCCGCATCATGCGCTCCACGTGATATTCCTTGACGTATCCGTTCCCGCCGTGGACCTGTACGGCCTCGACAGCCGTGTCCATCGCGACCTGCGAGGCAAAGAGTTTGGCCATCGCACCGCTCAGGTCATAATTGCGGCCCATGTCTTTGTCCCATGCGGCCTTCATGCAAAGATGGCGCGCTGCCTCGATATTGACGGCCATGTCGGCAAGCTTGAAGGCAATGGCCTGGTGGTTGGAAATTTCCTTGCCGAATGCCTTGCGCTCCTTTGAATATTTAAGGGCCAGTTCATAGGCTCCGGCCGCAATCCCAAGCGCCTGCGAAGCGATGCCGATGCGCCCGCCTGAAAGCGTCTTCATTGCGAAGGTAAAGCCAAAACCATCCTCGCCGATGCGGTTTTCCTTGGGCACCTTGACATCGTTGAACATCAGCGAGTGCGTATCTGAACCGCGGATCCCCATTTTTTGCTCCTTGGGCCCGATCTCAAAGCCCGGCATCCCGCGCTCGACGATCAGGGCGTTGATGCCTTTGTGTTTTTTATCCACATCGGTCTGCGCGATGACCAGGTAAACCGATGCCGATTTCCCGTTGGTGATCCAGTTCTTGGTCCCGTTCAAAAGGTAGTGGTCGCCCATATCGATGGCCGTTGTCTTTTGTGAGGTCGCGTCGCTGCCCGCCTCGGGTTCTGAAAGGCAGAAGGCCCCGATGATCTCGCCGGAGGCCAGTCTGGGAAGGTATTTTTGTTTTTGTTCCTCACTGCCGTAGGCCTGCAATCCCCAGCAAACAAGCGAATTGTTGACCGACATCACCACCGAAGCCGATGCATCGACCTTTGATATCTCCTCCATCGCGATGACGTATGAAATCGTATCGAGGCCGCTCCCGCCGTATTTGGGATCCACCATCATGCCCATGAATCCCAGCTCACCCATCTTCTTGATCTGTTCGGCCGGGAATTCCTGTTTTTCGTCGCGCTCGATGACGCCCGGAAGCAGTTCGTTCTGGGCAAAATCACGTGCGGCCTGTTGAATCATCAAATGTTCTTCGGTAAGGGTAAAATCCATTTTATGCTAATGAAATAAAGGTTTAACGAGTAAAAATTTGTGGCCAAATATACTTTTTAAAAGTCAGATTTTAACCTTTTCATTTGTAATTTTGAACGATGCAGCCACAAAACTACAACGTTGTAGGCGTCATGTCGGGCACTTCGCTCGACGGGATCGACCTCGCACAAACGACCCTTTCCTTTGACGGGCAAAAGGTCAGCTTCAGCCTCCTAACCTGTAAAACCGTACCCTATCCTCCGCAATGGCACGCCAAATTGCGCGATGCCGTCAATCTGGACGATGAAGCCGTTGCAAGGCTGGACCACGAATACACCGAATTTTTGGGCGGAGTCATCTCGTCTTTCCTTAAAAAACACGCTATTTCACCCGATGCGGTCTGCTCGCACGGCCATACTGTACGGCACCGCCCGGACCTCGGCTATACGCTGCAAATCGGCAACCTGCGTGAAATTTCACACCATGCAGGAGTTCCGGTGGTCTGTGATTTCAGGACGGGGGATGTACGGCTCGGAGGACAGGGGGCGCCGCTTGTGCCGATGGGCGACCGGATGCTGTTTGCCGATTATGACTATTGCCTCAACCTTGGCGGGTTTTCCAATATTTCTTTCGAGTCCGACGGCAAGCGCATCGCCTTTGACATATCGCCCGTGAATACGGTGCTCAACCATTTTGCCAACCTGCTCGCCCTGGACTATGATGATCGCGGCGAGATTGCCGGCAGGGGATATATCAATGAAATGTTACTGGAAAGGCTCGACGCGCTTGAATTTTATCGATTGCCGTACCCAAAATCCCTTGGGGCCGAATTTGTTCGGGACCAGGTATTGCCGCTCATCGCGCAGTTCGACATTCCCATCGAGGACATCATGCGCACCTTCACGGAACACGCGGTACACCAGATCGCGCGGTTCCTGGACAACCAAAAGGGACGAATGCTCATCACCGGCGGCGGCGCCTACAATGACTTCCTCATCAAAAGGCTCGACAACCAGCTTCCCGAAATCGAGGTCGTCATTCCCGACCGGAAAATAATCGAATTCAAGGAAGCATTGGTCTTTGCCCTGCTTGGCGTCCTCAGGTTGCGCGGCGAGGTCAACGTGCTGGCCAGCGTCACGGGTGCAAGGCACGATCATTCGTCGGGAGTGGTGTATGGGAAATGAGTCGAAAGAGCGAAAGTCGAATGTCCAACGTCGAACGTCGAACGGGAGCAGCCGCTGCTACCTAAAATGTTTGGTTTACCTCCCAACAAACTGAAGGCTGACGGCTGACGACTGTCGACTGACCACCGTCGCAATTAGCAAGTTTTAAAGTTCCTTTTTATTCGTCATTTCTTTCACGATTGAAACTTAATAGCTCTCGATTTAACCCATTCAAACTGTCCCCTGACAGCTGACAGCTGACAGCTTATACATATCTTTGCGCCAAATTTTACCTACCATGAAAGACCTGCTGAAAAAATTTGAAGACAAGGAACCCGAAATCGTATTCAACTGGAAAGATCCCGAGACCGAAGCCGAAGGATGGACCGTCATCAACTCGCTACGCGGAGGCGCGGCGGGCGGCGGGACACGGATGCGAAAAGGCCTTGACATGAATGAGGTGCTGTCGCTTGCCAAGACCATGGAAATCAAATTTTCGGTAGCGGGTCCTGCCATCGGCGGCGCGAAGTCGGGCATCAATTTTGACCCGGCGGATCCGCGCAAGAAAGGCGTGTTGCAGCGCTGGTACAAGGCGGTTTCCCCACTTTTGAAAAGCTACTATGGGACGGGCGGCGACCTCAATGTCGATGAGATCCACGAGGTGATCCCCATGACCGAGGATTGCGGTGTGTGGCATCCGCAGGAAGGCGTGTTCAACGGCCATTTCAAACCCACCGATGCCGACAAGATCAACCGGATCGGCCAGTTGCGCCAGGGAGTCGTCAAGGTGATCGAGGACGCCTGGTTCACACCGGACCTGTCGCGCAAATATACCGTCGCCGACATGATCACCGGTTACGGCGTGGCCGAAGCGGTAAGGCATTATTACGACATTTACGGCGGGGACGTCCGGGGCAAGCGCGCCATCGTGCAGGGCTTCGGCAATGTGGGATCGGCGGCGGCTTATTACCTTTCGCAGATGGGGGCCAAAATCGTCGGGATCCTTGACCGTGACGGCGGCATCCTGTCGGCCGATGGCCTAAGCCTTGACCAAATGACCACACTTTTCCGGGACAAGGAGGGCAATAAATTGGTTTCCGGCGATATGATTCCCTTCGATGAAATCAATGCAAGGGTCTGGAGTTTCGGTGCTGAGATCTTTGCACCCTGCGCCGCCTCGCGACTTGTCACCGAATCACAGGTGGGCGAGATGGTCGCCGCCGGTCTGGAGGTCATTTCCTGCGGAGCGAACGTACCCTTTGCCGACCGCGAGATTTTTTATGGCCCGATTATGGAGAAGGCCGATGCGCAGGTGAGCGTGATCCCTGACTTTATTTCAAATTGTGGCATGGCGCGCGTCTTTGCCCACCTGATGGAAAAGCGCGTTCCCATGGACGACGCGGGCATCTTTGGCGATACGTCCGAAACCATCCGCAAGGCCATCGCCCGTACTTTTGAGGCCGGGCATTCCAGGACGGGCATCAGCGCGAGGGCATATGAGATAGCTCTTTCGCAGATATTTGGCTCATAACATTTTTATCTTATTTTCGTTTTTCATAAAAACAACGCGATGAACCTAGCCCTCAACGACGACCAGCGAAAATCGCTTTTGATCACGACCGCACTTTTCCTGTTATTATTGCTTGCGATGTTCCTTATCAAGTTCGCCACGAGTGAGCGCATCCAGGAACTCGCAGGTGGCGGCGGCGGCGGTTTGACGGTCAATTTTGGCGATTCAGAAACGGGGATGGGGGAAGATATTTCAAGCCGCGAGCTCAACGTGCGCGACCGTGCCGTGGTGAAACCCGCTCCGCCCCAACCATCGGAACAACTGGTAACGTCGTCCAACGACGAAGCCGTGGCGGTGAAATCGAATCCGGTAAAGGCGCCCGTTAAGACGGTTGTTGCCAAACCCGTACCCGAAGCGCCAAAAGTTTCCAAATCCACCGATGATGCCCTGGCAAACATCCTGAAGGGCAACAACAAGGGAGGTGACGGCGATGACCGCACGGCAGGAAATAAGGGGCGTCCCGATGGGACAATCAGTTCCGGATCTTATGAGGGGACGGGCGGAACCGGCGGTGGACGCGGCGGAGGCAATGGGCCCGGCGACGGACCAGGCGATGGACCCGGAAGCGGTCCGGGCAGTGGTGGCGGTTCGGGTGGCGGCTATTCCCTCGGAAACCGTAAGGCACTTTATAAGCCGGTCCCGAGTTATAACTGCAACGAGACAGGAATCGTGGTTGTGGAGGTTCGGGTTGACCAAAACGGACGCACCATTTCGGCAACACCGGGCATAAAGGGCACTACGAATGCAGCACGCTGCTTAACCGATCAGGCCAGGATTGCGGCGATGAAC
>SXQR01000175.1 GCA_005792865.1 Flavobacterium sp.
GGAAACGTTGTCCAGCGCCTTTTGCGCGCCGTAATTTCTCGATACCGATGTGACTTCTATTGACATGCGTGGGTTTTAGACAAAAGTAAGCATTAATCGCAAACTTAAATTTTTGCCAAATCGTATTTTAAGTCAAAACAATTTTCTATTTTAGCCCCTGACAATACAATCTATTACGAATAACATTTTGTTATTTAAGGTATTATTAATTCACATATATATGAATCCCGGTGAAAGCCGGGATTTTTTATTTGGCGGCATTGGCTAAATTTACGTCATGGAAAATCCCCAACAAATGCGTGCCTGGCTCGACGACTTGAACTTGCCCCATCCACTTGTCATTGCCGGACCTTGCAGTGCCGAGACCGAGCCACAGGTCATGCAGACCGCTTTGCAGCTCAGGGATTCTGATGCATCGATTTACCGTGCGGGAATCTGGAAACCCAGGACACGCCCGGGGAATTTTGAGGGCGTTGGAGCCATTGGACTCAAATGGCTCGTCAAGGCCCGCGCAGAGACCGGCTTGAAAATGGCGGTCGAGGTGGCAAATGCCACGCACGTGAAACTGGCGCTCGAACACGACATCGATGTGCTCTGGATCGGGGCGAGGACCACCGTGAACCCGTTTGCGGTACAGGAGATCGCCGATGCCATGGAGGGTACAGACAAGATCGTGCTGGTCAAGAACCCCGTAAATCCGGACCTGGCATTGTGGATTGGCGGCATAGAACGCGTCCTGAACGCCGGCATACGCAACATCGGGGCCATCCACCGCGGTTTTTCGACCTATGAAAAAACCAAGTACCGCAACATCCCCGAATGGCAGATCGCGATCGAGTTGCAGAGCAAATTCCCGCACCTGCCGCTCATTTGCGACCCATCGCACATCACCGGCAGGCGCGACATGATCTTCAGCGTGGCCCAGCAGGCGCTTGACCTCAATTACGACGGGTTGATGATCGAGACGCACATCGATCCGGAACATGCCTGGAGCGACGCCGCACAGCAGGTTACCCCGGCCAGGCTTCGGGAAATCTGCAAGCAACTGACCATCAGGAAAACCACGAGCCAAGACGAGGACTTCCACCACGAAATTTCAAGGCTGCGGCGGGAAATCGACGTTGCAGATTCGGAAATACTCAAATTGCTGGGGCGCAGGATGCAGATTGCCGAGGAGATCGGCGGGCTCAAAAAGGAAAAGAACGTGTCGATTCTGCAAAACAAACGGTGGATCCAGGTGCTTGAAAAGATGAAGTCCGAAGGCGAGCTCAAAGGCCTCAGCGACGAGTTCATACTGCGACTTTTCCGCGCCATCCACGAGGAATCCATCACGCATCAGGAAAAGGTGATCAATTCCTCTTCAAATGGCTAACTTTGCGGCATGACGGGACTTGTCTATAAATCCACGGGAAGCTGGTACCAGGTGATGGATGCATCGGGAAAGATGCACGAATGCCGCATTAAGGGAAAGTTCCGGATGAAGGGCATCAAGAGCACCAACCCGATTGCCGTGGGGGATACCGTCGATTTTGACATCGACACCACCTCTGACAAGGAGACCGGCACGATTACCAAGATCCACGACCGCAAGAATTACATCATCCGCAAATCGGTCAACCTTTCCAAGCAGGTACACATCATCGCGGCCAATATAGACCAGGTCTTTTTGCTGGTCACGATCAACAATCCCGTCACGACCACCAGTTTCATCGACCGTTTCCTGGTCACGGCGGAGGCATATGAGATTCCCGCGGTGCTCGTCTTTAGCAAGATCGATACGTTTGACGAGGCGATGCTGGACGAACAGCTTTTCCTTCAGCACACCTATACGCAAATCGGCTACAAATGCCTGCGCGTTTCGGCGGTCTCGGGCAAGGGCATCGATGCGCTCAAGGAAATGATGAAGGGCAAGATTTCCATGTTTTCAGGCCATTCGGGCGTCGGGAAGAGCACCCTGATCAATGCGGTTGAACCCGGGCTGGACCTCAAGACCAGGGAAATCTCCGAACAGCACCAGCAGGGCCAGCATACCACGACCTTTGCGGAAATGTTTGACCTGTCCTTCGGGGCCAAGATCATCGATACGCCGGGGATCCGCGGTTTTGGGATGGTGGATATGGAACCCGATGAGGTCAGCGATTATTTCCCCGAATTCTTCAGGCTCAAGGACCAATGCAAGTTCAACAATTGCCTGCACAGGGACGAACCCGATTGCGCCGTAAAGGATGCCCTGGAAAGGGATGAACTGGCGTGGTCGCGTTACAAAAGCTATCTCCAAATCCTTGAAGGCGACGAGGAGCAATACCGCGGCGACCAATATACCGAGGAACGCAAATCCTCGGGCCGATGAGGGTAGTGGTCCAGCGTGTTTCGTCGGCATCGGTGACCATTGACGGCATTGAAAAAAGCCGGATCGGGACGGGATTGCTCGTCCTGGTGGGAATCGAGGAAGCCGATGACCGGGCCGATGCATCCTGGCTGGCCTCGAAAATTTTGGGGCTGCGGATATTTCCCGACAGCGACGGGGTGATGAACCTTTCTGTGACGGACATCGGCGGAAGCCTTTTGGTGATCAGTCAATTCACGTTGCACGCGATGACCAAAAAGGGAAACCGGCCTTCCTATATCAGGGCTGCCAAGCCTGGGCACGCGGTGCCCCTTTACGAATTTTTCGTATCGGAACTCGCCGGCAGCGGCATCGAGGTGGGTACGGGAGAATTTGGTGCCGATATGAAAGTGGCGTTGGTCAACGAGGGGCCGGTCACGATTGTAATGGATTCAAAAAACAGGGAATAAATGGACATCAAAAACGCACAGCGCGAAGTTGACGACTGGATCAGGGACCACGGTGTCCGGTACTTCAACGAACTCACCAACATGGCGCAGCTCACTGAGGAAGTGGGCGAAGTGGCCCGCATCATTGCACGGCGCTACGGCGAACAATCTGAAAAGGAGAGCGACAAGGGCAAGGACCTGGGTGAGGAATTGGCCGATGTGCTTTTCGTCGTCCTGTGCCTGGCCAACCAAACGGGGGTTGACCTGCAGAAATCCTTTGACCGAAAAATGGCACTCAAGGCCAAACGCGACCACGACCGCCACCACAACAACGAAAAGCTCAAGTAGTGCCGGATGCCAGGATCACAGCCTCGGGTACGACGGGCGGCGCGGTAAGGATTCCGGGTTCAAAATCCGAATCAAACCGGCTCC
>SXQR01000176.1 GCA_005792865.1 Flavobacterium sp.
AAATTGACCATCGCGGCATCGGGGACGGTGTACAGCCCGTCGGTAAACGGATTCTTGAGCCAGTAGGGTTGTGTGTACGCGGCATCCGGCGCAACCGTATAGGCCGCGCCTTTCGCCACGCCCGTGTTGTTTATAAGCGGTTGATTGGCCACTAACGCGATTCGGCCAGGCCTGACAACCGCGCTTTTAAGTGTCATGGGTACCGGGCTGCGGTTGATGGCCTCCATCGAGATGTTGACCGTTGAACCCGGGGTTGCATCGGGCGTATCGGAAACCGCTTCGAGGAACAGTCCCGCGCATGCGGCGATGATTTTCGATGTTTCTGCGAGTTTTATTTGCCGCCAGTGGGCATCCTGCAATTTTTCGATCATCGAATATGCCTTGACAAGGTCGGGGATGCTTGCCGCAGGATTAGCGAAGTCGTATTGGGCTTCGACATTTTTGAGCAATTCTCCAATGGGAGCGCCACCCTCAACCCTCCGCCAAGTGGTGTCGATGCCTTCAAAGAGGTTTTCGCGCGTGGCGGGCGCACTGCCCTTGATGTGCTCGAGGTATTCCCATTCTGCGCCCCGCGTGCCCGTGCTGCCGAATCCCTGCGATTGGTGGCGGCTTCGCGAAAGTGCCGCAATTTCAGGATTGGATTTTCCCAGGGATGCGTAATATTCCCCAATTGGGACGCGGAAAAGTTTGGATTTGTCTGCCTGGTCAAATTTGTCCTTACCGCCATAGAACCAATACGAGGTATTGAAAAAGGCGCGTGTAGGGCTCCAGGTCGGCCATGCCGAAAGGTTTTCGGGATAGGCATCCGCCTTCCCTGCAAGTTCCATCGCCTCAAGGCTCAATATGGCCGATGCCGTGTGATGGCCGTGTGTCGTCCCGGGCGTACGGTGGTCAAAGCGGTTGATGATGATGTCCGGACGGAATTTCCGGATGGCCACCACCACATCGTGCAAAACCCTGTCGCGATCCCAGATCCGCATGGTCTCATCGGGCGTTTTTGAATAACCAAAGTCATTTGCCCTGGAGAAAAATTGCTCGCCACCGTCAATCTTGCGCGCTTCGATGAGCTCCTGTGTGCGGATGACACCCAGCAATTCGCGCAGTTCGGTGCCAATCAGGTTTTGGCCACCGTCGCCTCGGGTGAGCGAAAGATAGCCTGTGCGGGCGTGGACGCTGTTGGCGTAATAGGAGATGAGCCGCGTGTTTTCGTCATCGGGGTGTGCGGCTACATAAAGCACCGAACCCAAAAAGTTGAGCTTCTTGATCTGCTGGTGGATTTCGGCGCTGTTGGGTTTTTGGGGCTGTGCGGCCACGAGCAGGGTGGCAAGCAGCACGATAGTGGACAAAAGGTTTCGCATGGGCGTGACAATGTCCGCCAAATATACGCAATCGGCCGCATTTGTTCGGTTACGGAATCCGCCGGGGGGCTGCCGCGACCTCGCGCTGCCGCGCGTTAAATCTTACGGGGAACCGCTTCTTGTGATCCTGAAGGAACTGGGTCACGTTTTCATCGTCGTAATCATCGATGAGCACATTCACGTTGTTAAAGATTGAATAGCCGCGGAATCCGCTGGGGATTTCGTCAGCCTCGACCCAAACATAATTTTGCCGGATCAAAAATTTGTCCCGCTTTGCATCATAGTAGGCTTGCAGGTTGGGATAGAAGTAGTACCGATAAGCGCACTGAGTAACCGGATCGACCATCAGTGCCTCGTTGCTTTGTGCAGCAATTGTAAAGGGAGAGATCAAAACAATAACCGCCAGTAATCTTAGTCTTTTCATGACGCGATATTTTGGTTAATAATTCCGACACCACCAAAAGTATCTTCACGTGATTAAAACATCGATAAAATACAATAAAAAATCGACGAATTACATCATAATTAAGTATATATAAGATTTTGATTACAATATGCCAATGAAAAACCCGTCTTTAAGACGGGTCGGTTGTCAGTTTCCGGCAACTTTTTGCGGCGGCCTGCGCTTGGCCGAATAGTTCGCGGGATGCTTGGCCTTATGCTCTTCAAATTTAGATTCCGGGGCATCGCCATTGTAATCTGTAATATCGACCTTGACGTTGTTCAGGATAGAATATCCCCTGAAACCGGAACGAACCTGGGCACTTTTCACCCACCTGCCGTTTTCACGATAATGGTACAGATTGGTTTGCGTGTCAAAGTAAGCCTGGAGGTTAGGGTAGTAGTGGTAGCGGATACCCACGACCGGCAATTCATCGTCGGTCATGACTTCCTGCAGGTTCTGGTTAGTGATGGCTGATTGGCTATATGCGGCTGATCCGGCAAGCATCATCATCAGGATCAAAAGGTAATTTGCAGATTTCATTTGATGGTTCTTTTCATTTAGCTCTACAAAGTAACGACCGTGCTATAGGAATTTCGTTACATGTTTCGGCCTTCCGATTATATAATTCACATCAAAAGTACGGTATGTTAATGAATTTAATAATTGTTATCGACGAACGGCAATATTTACTGGACATATTACATAATCGTTAACAAAAAAAGAGGCACGAGGCCTCTTTATCAGCTGTTTACTTTTTGGCTTATTTTTCCTTGTCCTGGGTAGCCCTGACAAGTCCGATTCCGGATATGAAAAATATCAATCCTAAAATCCCCCACACTGCCAGCAATTTAACATCCTGGACGCCACCGCCGGTGTTCATGAACATGAAGGCAGCATAGATAAGGCCCACAATTCCCAGAATTGTCAGGACGGTGCCAAATACTCTTTTTACGTTCATGGGGTTATAGGATCAGGATTAATAACAGAATGATGATAATGATCGCACCGATCGAGAGGTAGATGCCGTTACTGGTCCGGCTCAATTCGGTCTTGATGGATTTTACCTCGTTGCGCAACTCCTTGCGTTCAGCCTTGCTGAGGTCGGACTTGTCCATGTCCTTGATTTCGTGCAGCCTGGCCAGCAGGGTTTTCACGCGCTCTGGCATTTCTTTTTCGTGCGGGGTCGTGACCGGATCGGTTTCCCGTGCAGATGCCGTGACAGGCATTGCAAGCGAAAACACAGCGATCATAAGGCAAAGGATTGATTTTCTCATGGTGTAATTACTTTTATGTTAGCAGAATAAAGTTGGAAATTTCTGTCAAAAAAGGGCTTACACAATTTTGTTAAAATCTTCTATGATTCACGGGAAATCCGACGGTGATTTGCACTCGCGCCAATATTCGATGATCTTGACCAATAGATTTTCCAGATCCTTGAAGCTGCTTGGCTTAATGAAAAGGCCCTGAACCGAAAGGTAGTACGCGTCGAGCACGGCCTTCTTGGTTGTTGCGGTGGTAAAAAAGATGAAGGGAATGCTCTTGAGTCGCAATTTCTCATTGCTCTGGATGGCCACGCGAAGTTCGAGCCCCGTCATTCGTGGCATGTTGATGTCCGAGAGGATCATGAACGGGATTTCGTCCGTTGTCAACAAGTACTGGTGTGCTTCCTCCCCGTTGGCAAAATACAGTACCCGGTTTGGATAATTCATCTTTTTGAAAACCTCGGCAAGTATGTCCCGGTCATCCCGGTCGTCGTCTATGATCAGGAAGGGGCCTTTTTTATTCATCGCATTATGTTTTTGGTTCTTAAATATACAAAATTGGCGCGTGAACCGGCATATCCGCCCGGCGTAAATTAACTATTCGTAATCGACGGTACGCGGCTTGGCAAGGTCGAAATTCTGGTAACCGAAATCGCTCGTGCTGAAGGCGTTCATCCTGAAAATATTTTCCCCGCTACCCGGAAGGACCGGATAATAGGCGAGGGAGATCTGGAAAGTGCTGAATACGAGATAATCGTTGGAGATGATCAGGCCCGCGCCAATTTTGGAATAAGCCTTGGAATCAAAGATCGTCCCGCCTCGTTTGCCCAGGAAACCAACCGAATAATTGAAATAGGGATTGAGCCTGAACCCGATGAAGTTCCACGGCGCATAGACCTGCGTCTGCCAGGTGAACAACAATTTCTTGTCGCCGAACATCTCGCGGGCGTCAAATCCCGAAATGCCGCTGGGATTCTCGTTTAGGGTCAGCAGGTCGCCATTGGAAGCCTGCCGGCCGTTGCCGATGACCGCCCGTCCCTTTACAAAGTGCCTGAATTTCCAGCGCCCGGCCTCAAGCAGGTTCGTGAAATAATTTCCCTGGACGGTGAAGGCGCTTTGTTGTGCAACCGAATTCGAAAGGAAGGTTCCATATTCAAAATTGGAACTGAAATACCCGATACGGTAATACTGGCCGATTGAAACGCGGGCCCCCAGGTCAAGGCGACCAAAGTCATTCTTTTCCTGCCAGCCGCCCGTCAGGCCAAAGGCGCGGCCCACCGGAACGTCTTCCACGGTTCCGTAATTGAAGATGAATCGGTCCTCGACAAATTGCCGTGACGAAACGCCTATTCCCACCAAATAAAACTTTTCATCCGAATAAAATCCGATGGTATCGTACGCCAGTTCTGGGGCCTCGCGGAAATCCACCTTGAGGAACCGTGCCGTCGTGATCAGGTTGGTCTGCCGGTAGCGCTCGGTATTGCCCTTAAAGATCCTGAAGGAATGGCCGGCCCAATAATCCTGGGTGTTGGTCTTGAAATTCTGGCGTTCATAATTCAGCGCGGCGTCCTGGAGCGAATCGACCTGGAATCGTTGGTCCAGGTAAATCCCCGCGGCCCATCTGGTAAATGGGGAGAAGAACGGCCGCTCGATGTTGAGGCTTTTCCTGTAATCGCGTTCGAGGTCGATCTCGTAGGCGAGCGAGGTCCGGATGTAGGTATTGAGGATATTGGGCACCGTGTACCGGGTGGAATAAGCATCGTCACCCGTATCGAACTCCTTTTCGTAGCGGTGTTCAAACTGGTGGCCCGTGCCCAGGAAATTCCGTTCGGTCAGGTCGATGCGCGTATTGTTGCTGGAAATCGCAAGGTCGGGAATGAGGCTCCAGGAATCGAGGACACGGATGTTGACATCGACCGAATCAGATTTGCCTGAAATCGCGATCGGCTCGATGACCACGCTCCTTACGTACCGTTGGGCCCGGATCAAACGTTCGGATTCCTGCACGACCAGTGAGTCAAAGGGCTTGTTGCGCTTGAAGAGCAACAGGTTCTTGATCGCGATCTGGCGGGTTTTCATGTGGAGCTTGTTCCCGACTTTTTCCCAATAACGCTTGGGTTCACGCGTGGGATCCCGGTCGGAGAATCCAAATGGGTCGAGGGTCTCGATGTTGATGTTGCGGATGATCTTGCCCTCGTAGGAACGCCTTTTCTTTTGGGGAACCTTGGGCTTCTTTTTCGCGACCGCCTTTTTTGCCTGGATGGGTTCGAAGATCAGGCCGTGGATGAACTTGGTGAATTTGCGCTTTTTGGAAAATTTTTCGATGTTCCGGTACAATTTGGCCGAATCTTTCGGTTTTTCCTGCGCGGTCGCCGGGACGCAAAGCCACAGCAAGGCAATCAGGACGAATGCTTTGAAATGCATACGGGGCAGGTTCAGGAGGGCTTTCATCCAAAAATACTACAAATGCACCAATTATAGGCGTGGGGCATCAGTTTGCGAAATATTCGCTGATGAACTGGTATTTCTGCGTGTCGCTCACCTTTTCTTCCCGGTTCCCGTTCAGGATCTCGATCTGCAGGCCCTGTTCGGCGCGGATGCGGTTGAGCAGTTCCCGTTTGGCGGCCTCTGGCCCATAAAGGAACACCCGGTCAAAATCCCGGACAAGTTCAAATACTTTCTTGAAGAAAGCGTGATTCTTGCGTGGCGACCGCATTACGTAATTTTCCCCTTCATCGTCGGCTTCGATGATCGTGATCACCTTCTCCTCGTTCTTGCGTTCGAGCAGGTAGGCTATCTTTTCATCGAGGTAAACGCCGATTTTCGTCTTGTGCAGCATAATCATCTTTATTGGGCCATCATGCGCGGAAGGCGTGATTGAGCATCTTAAGCCTCCCGGATTTTGACGTCCTGGTTTTGAGCAATTGTTTATTTTTTTCAACGCATAGCCGGGCAAGTAGGTAGCTCACGGCCGATTCGGCGCCCTGATTGAGGTTCACGCCGTGTTCCTCCAGGCCGTCATAACATCCGCCCGTCACCGGATTGTAAACGATCTGGTTGAGGTGGTTGCGTCCCAGGAACCATTCGAACGCGCTGATCATTTTGTCGTAATAAGCCTGGTCGCGGAAGACGCCATAAAAGGTTTCCAGTGCGAAGATGGTATAGGCGACATCGATGGGCTGCTCCCCAAAATGGTTTCGCTGGCCGCCCTTGATGTACCAGTTTCGGTTGGAGATCACCTTGATTTCGTTGTCGTTGTTAAAGGTCTGCGACAAAAGGAAATTGAAGGACGATTCGGCGACATCGCGGTACATGTCTTCCTGTGTTTCCCGATAAGCGTAGAGCAGGGCCTCCGGAAGGACGCTGTTGGCATAAGTCAGATAGGACTCGAACCACAGCCATTCACGCGAACTCTCCTTAAGGTACATCTGGGTGAGCCTGTCGGCAAGTGTGCGGATGAGGTGTCTAACCGCCCTGGAACGGTTTGAGCTGTTGTAGTGGCAAAGTCCCTTGATGATAAAGGCCATTGCGCGCGGTGCGTGCACGTTCTCGATATTGATCATCGCGCGTTCCATGATGGATTCGGCTTTTTTGCGGAATTCCGGCGGAAGGATCCGCGCATCCGAGATCATGTAGCCCAACGCCCAGATCGCACGCCCGTTTGAATCCTCGAGGTTGCAATTTTGATTGTCCCGCGTGAACATCCGTCTAAAATCCACATAATTGAGGAACGTACCGTCATCCTGCTGGCAGTAAGCGATGAAGTCCAGGTAGATCGCGATGTATTTCAATGCCGACTGGTCCTTGGTCAATTCAAAATACTCACACATGGAGATGAGTGCACGGGCATTGTCGTCAAGGGTGTATCCGCTCTCACGGTCAGGATGGCTCAGTTTCGAGAACTGCAGCATCCCGAAATCGGTCGTGAGCTTCTTGATGTGATCAAGGTTGACCTCGGGATGTTCAAAATTCAACTTCAGTCCGGGGCGCGCCTCCTGGAAAAGATGGGCGTGCGCCACCGCGGCGTTCTGCCAGGAGGTGGGCACGATACGGTGGAGCGCGTTCAATTTGACGTTCCGGCGCAATTCGGTATCGAACAACAGTCTTTTGATCGCTTCGCCCAGCTGGTGCGGGTCGCGGAAATCAACAATAATTCCCGCATCAGCTCCCAAAAATTCCTTCGCATGGGGAATCGGCGTGGAAACGATCGCACAGCCGCAGCTCATCGCGTAGGCAAACGTGCCGCTGACGGCCTGGTTCGGATCTTTCGACGTGAAGAGGTAGATATCGGTCAATTGCAGGTATTCCAGCAATTGGTCCAGCGGAAGGTATTGGTTGATAAATCGTACATGCTCCGAAAGGCCCAATTCTTCCACTTTTGCAATCAACGATTCGCGGTAGGCTTCGCCCTCGCGCTTGATAATGCCGGGATGCGTCTTGCCGATGACCAAAAACAGCACATCGGGCTTGGTGCGCACGACCTCGCTAAGGGCATCCAGGGTCGTTTCAATGGATTTGCCCGAACTCAGCAACCCGAAAGTGGACAGAATCTGCCGGCCTTCAAGCCCGTATTTCTGCTTCAGGGCCACGCGGTCCAGATGGGGTACCAGATGCGTACCGTGCGGGATCACGTGAACATTTGAGGGATTCACATCATAATTTTCCTCCAGGATCCGTGCGGCGTGGCGGGTCATGACGATGATCTTGTCAGACAGCGCCGCCATACGGTTTACGTTTTCCTTAAATTCGGGAGACACCTCCGGCAGGACGGTATGAAAGGCCATGATCTTGGTCTTCCGGATCGATTCCAGCAGGCCCAGGAAATCTTGCGGGCAATCCGCGTAAAAGCCAAATTCATGCTGGAAAAGCACCACGCTGATCCGCTTGTCAAGGTTGATGATATTGGCCAGCGACTTGAACGCCCGGGGCTCCTTGGTATTGAGGATGTACTTGACTTCCTTGGGATATTTGAACTGCTCGTATTCGTTCTCGAGCGCGCAGATCCTGACCTTGAAAGATTTCCGGAATTTGTCCTTGAGCGCCCGCACCAGGTCCTGGCTGTAGGTCGCGATCCCGCATTCGCGCGGCGGATAGGAGGTAACTACCAGGATCTCGGGTACGGCGTTGGCCTCGGCGTTGTTTCCCGGAAGGTATCCTGGAAGGTTTGAATAGGCTGAATCGCCGAAATAGTTTGAAGCAGGCTGGTTTCTCATGGGATCCGGGTCGCTTTTAATTCATTTAAGAGGTCTTGCATTTCCATCGATGCACAGGCGATCTTGTCGTCCGCAGCACCGTAATATATATAGAGCCTTCCGTCGCGGATAACAGTCCCGGTGGGAAAGCAGACATTGTTCACTTCGCCTTTCATCTCGTATTCATGTTCCGGCCCGAAAAGCGGGTAGGGAAGCCGGCCGATTTCCCTTTTGGGGTCATCGAGGTCCAAAAGTGCCGCGCACGCCGCGTAAACATAACCCTCCATCGTATCGCGAACCGAATGATAGATCAATAACCA
>SXQR01000177.1 GCA_005792865.1 Flavobacterium sp.
ACGATCGAGGACGTCAGCTGGGAGAACCTGGGCGTCATCCCGAATGTCTTCCGCAAGCTCGGCATAACGCTGGAAAAGCGAGGCGATGACATTTTTATCCCGACGCATGAAAGCTACCAGATCAAGACCGATATCGACGGTTCCATCCTCACCGTCGCCGATGCGCCGTGGCCCGGATTCACCCCCGATCTCTTGAGCATCATCCTGGTCGTGGCGACCCAGGCCAAGGGCGATGTGCTGATCCATCAGAAAATGTTTGAGAGCCGCCTGTTTTTTGTGGACAAACTCATCGACATGGGCGCGAAGATCATCCTTTGCGATCCGCACCGCGCGGTGGTCATCGGGCACAATTTCCAGTCCCAGCTCAAGGCGACGGTCATGTCTTCCCCCGATATCCGGGCGGGGATCTCGCTGCTCATCGCGGCGCTGTCGGCCAAGGGCACTTCGACAATCCAGAACATCGACCAGATAGACCGCGGTTACGAGAATATCGACGAGCGCCTTCGGGCTATCGGTGCGCGTATCATCCGCGAATAACAACAGCCCGGTCCGCCGGGTTTTTTTATGGACATCACCATCATCGCACTTTTGTGCATGGCCGCTTTTTTGGCCGGTTTCATTGACGCCATCGTGGGCGGCGGCGGACTCATCCAGACCCCGGCCGCACTGGTGTTGTTGCCGCAATATCCGGTATCGACACTGATCGGGACGCTCAAGATACCGGCTTTTAGCGGGACGTTTGCCGCTACGCTCCGGTATTGGAAGCACATTTCGTTTCCGATGAAAGCCATTGCGGGGATGGCCGCACTGGCATTCGCTGCTGCGTGGTCGGGATCCCTTTTGCTCACCAAGGTATCGAGCGAATTCATGAAGCCCGTGCTGCTGGTGGTGCTCGCCGCCATGGCGGTTTATACCTTTACCAAAAAGGAATTCGGGCAGGTGAGGGCGTCCATGCCGCAATCCGGATGGAAACTTTGGGCAGCCATTGCATGCATCGGTTTTTATGACGGATTCATCGGGCCCGGGACAGGCAGTTTCCTGATCCTGGCCTTCATCGCGATTTCCGGCTGCGACTTCCTGGGCGCATCGGCATCTGCCAAAACCCTCAACCTCGCCACGAACCTGGGCTCCATCGCATTATTTGCGGCAAAGGGGAAGATCATCTGGGCCATCGCGCTGCCCATGGCGCTCTGCAACGCACTTGGCGGATATGCGGGTGCACGGCTGGCAATCGGGCGTGGGAACCGATTCATCAGGCTCGTGTTCCTGATGGTGGTCACCCTGACCCTGATGCGGCTCGCCTACGATGTATTTGGGCGTTAATCCAGTAGGTTGAGTATCGTCAGCCCGAAAATGACCCCGTCCTCGCGGAAGGCATTTCCGTTATACGACCTCACGTAATCCACCCTGAAGATCCTGAATTTTCCAAACCCAAGGTTGTTCAGCCCCACCGAATATTCGGTGTACGGCCGCATCTTGGGAATGGCGAGGTTGTGGAATCCGAGCACGAGCGTGGAGCGCAACAGTTTGAGCAACGGGATCTTGTTCATGATGAATCCGCGGTCATCGTGTTCGGCGTGCGCCTCGAAATACCGGTCGTTGGTGGAAAACTGGTAATACGGCATCAGGTGGAAGACATTGAGGTAGCGGTCGTTCTGCCCGATATGCGTCCGGTTGCCGTTGAAGTGCCGGTAATCGACAAACGAAATGTCCTCGGCATTGAAAAATTTCCCGGCCCGGATGTTGATCCCCGTTTCACCCAGGTTGGACAGGTCGAGGTCGTGCGAGATGCGCGCCTGCAAATGGTCAAATTCATACCGTTTCTCACTTGCCGCATACGCCTTCTCATAGGTCGCGAAAATGATGGGATAGCGATCGTTGCGGATATTGAACTTGCCGTCGGGGCGCATCCAGTATTGCTGCCCAAAGGAGATGCGCGCGGTCAGGGCGCTCTTCATCAGGTAATGCGTTTCAAAAAAGGGCGTCGTGAAATCCTCCGGCGCCAGCGGGTTGTTGGAGGTGTAGCCCTTCTCGTTGCGGATGATGGACTCGTCGGTGTTGTTGAAGAGCTGCCGCCGCCTTGAAAATTCGGTCGAAACCTGCAATTGCAGCCCGTTGACCACCTCCTCCTGGAAATGGACCTTCGCGAAATTGAGGTCATACAGCTTCATGAAATTATTGCGGAAGAAAGTCGTCGCGATGCTGTTCACGATGCGGCTGATGGGTTCGGCCGGATTGAACTGCTCGATGCTGCTGCCGCCCGAAAGGGTCAGCGTCCGGCCAGTGGTGTTGTTGAATTTTCTCGTCGCGTAACCCGAGAGCCTGAACCGGTCCTCCGAAAAACCGTAATTCGATTCGATGCCAAAGGTCGTGTAGGTACGCTCCTCCGGATTGCGCTTGGTAAAAGAAATGCCCGTCTCAAAATTGTAGCCCTGCACCGTGTTGAAACCAATGGTCGAGAGCAAACCGTCATAGGAATAGGTTTCTTCCTTGAAAGAATTGTGGTACGTGTATCCGGTAATGATGTCCCAGGGGCTGAACTTGTTGCGCTTTCGGTCCACCGAATCCTTGTACACCCGCGATTTCTTGCGCTCCTGAAGCGAGTCCTTTTTCTCGTAATCGCGGCTTTCCTCCAGCGTCAGGGGAACGGGCCGGTTTTTTGTCCAGTAATCGTCGTTTTTCTTGTTGGCGTCTTTTTCGAAGGTCAGCACCTCGGCGGTAAAGGTCTTCCTGGGAAAATTTTCCTCAAATTCATAGTTGCTGTACACATAGGTGAACCGGCCGGAAACGTTTACGCCAAACATGCCGGCCTCGAAGTCCAGGACCTGCGTATTCTTGATCCACATGTTCCCCGGCTTGTTGTGGCTGAACTGCTGCTTGAGGGTGAGCAGCGTGATGGCCGGGACCTGGATCTGGTTGCCGCGTATGGACAGGTCGGCCGCATAGACCGCCCAGGAATCTTCCACTATATATAGGTAGCCGTCAAAAGTCGGTTCGGTAGTGCGGCGGGGCGTGACCTTGATCTTGTTGACCATTTGCCCGTCCTCAAAAAAAGTGCCCTCAAGTTTGTATTTGTAGTAGCTGAAGGCATTGGACGCAATCGGGGAAATCACCGCGACCTGGAAGGGAAGCGTGTTTTCATACAGGTCGAAATCCACCGATGCCGCATTGTTAAAACTAAAGCCGTTGTCCTTGCCGCTGCCCTTGGAGGAGATGATGGTCTCCTTCACCTTGTCGGGTTTCTGGTAAACGATCTTGGACACCGTTTCAGATAGGTAGAGGATGCCGCTACGGGTGGAGTCGAGCATCTCGTCGAACATGTCGAGCTTTTTTCCCAACACTTTTTTGGGCGCTTCGCGGATGCGG
>SXQR01000178.1 GCA_005792865.1 Flavobacterium sp.
CACTCGACGGGTCAATGACAATCGCGGTCAGCCAATGATTCGAGAAAAAATCGCTTCCCGGTTCGTTCAATACGGTGACACCCTGTACATTCGCAAAATAATCCAGGTACCATTGATGGACCTCCCGGCGTGCGGAAACATGCCGCTCCAAGACCTGCATCTGCCCGCGCCCGATCCCTGCGCAAATATTGCTCAATCTGTAATTGTACCCGATCACGCTGTGCTGGTAATGAGGCGCATTGTCGCGTGCCTGCGTCGCAAGGAAAACAGCTTTGTCCTTGTTTTCCCTACTTTGGGTCACAAGGGCGCCGCCCCCAGAGGTCGTGATGATCTTGTTACCGTTGAAAGAGAGTGCGGCCATCGTGCCGAAAGTGCCGCAACTCTGCCCTTTATAGGTGCTCCCCAAGGCCTCCGCGCTGTCCTCAAGTACCGGGATGCCGTGGCGGTTGGCGACTTCCATGATCTCTTCTACCTTGAACGGCATGCCGTACAGATGGACCGGGATGATTGCTTTTGGCTTTTTTCCGGCGGCCGTGCGCGTTGTGATCGCCTCTTCAAGGGCATTGGGGCACATGTTCCAGGTCTCGGGCTCACTGTCCACAAAGACGGGCGTTGCGCCTACGTAGCGGATGGGATTGGCAGATGCCGAAAAAGTGAAGCTCTGGCAGATGACCTCATCGCCTTCGCCTACGCCCAGCAGGATCAACCCCAGATGGAGCGCCGCCGTCCCCGAACTCAAGGCAGCAACATGGTGCCGCCCGCCGATATAGGACTCCAGATCGGCTTCAAAACCAGATACATTGGGCCCGAGTGGCGCAACCCAATTTGTGGCAAAGGCCTCGTTGACGAAGTTCTGTTCTGTCCCGCCCATGTGGGGGGACGAAAGGTATATTTTAGTATTGCTCATGATCGCTGTATTTAATGATCCGACCGGGATTGCCTACCACGGTGGCGAAGTCCGGAACGTCCCGGATGATGACCGCGCCCGCGCCGATGGTGGCCCAACGCCCGATTTTTACGCCCTGGATAACGGCCGCATTGATCCCCACGTGGCTCCCCTCGCCTACCGTGACATTGCCTGCAAGGGCCGCGCCGGGGGAAATGTGCGCAAAGTCGCCGATGTGCGCATCGTGCTCGATGATCGCGCCGGTGTTGATGATGCAATGGTTGCCGATGTGCGAATCGGGGTTGACGATTGCGCCTGCCATGACCACGGTGCCCGCGCCGATTTGGCTGCGTGGTGAAATACTGGCGCGAACGTGCACGGCTGTTTCAAATCCTGCATCCACGGCGGCCGCTATCCTTTTGCGCGTGCGGTTGTTCCCCACCGAGAGGATCATGCGCGCGCCTGCCGGCAGATCGGCTGCACCGATCACCGGGATCCCGAAAAGCGCCGAAGACTTTGGATTGTCGTCCACGATGGCAAGCACGCGCCTTCCCGTGGATTCCAGGACATCAACGATGACTTTGCAGTGGCCGCTGCCGCCGTAGAGGTAAAGGTCAGTTTCCATTGAATGGTTCTATTGTCGCCGAATCGGCTGCGTTTATACCTTCGCGGAGAAATATTTTGCGGACGGTCATGACGATGATCCTCATGTCCAGCGCAAAACTCATATTGTCCACATACCACACGTCGTATTCAAATTTCCTGTCCCACGATATCGCATTGCGGCCGTTGACCTGGGCCCATCCGGTGATGCCGGGCCTGACTTCGTGCCGTCGGTTCTGGAATTCGTTGTAAAGGTGGACGTAATGCGTCAGGAGGGGGCGCGGTCCAATCAGGCTCATGTCGCCGGCCAGCACGTTGAACAGCTGCGGGATTTCGTCAATGGAAGTTTTTCTCACAAAAGAACCTACGGGCGTCAGGCGCTGGGCATCGGGAAGCAGGTTGCCGGCGGCATCGCGTCGGTCGTTCATCGTCTTGAACTTGATGATCCTGAACACCCGCGCATGCAACCCGGGCCGATTCTGGAAAAAGAACGGCTTGCCGTTGTTGGCGATGGCCAGGAAAAATGTGGCCACCACAAATACCGGAGACAGCACGACAATGCCCGTCAGTGACAGCACAAAATCGAGTAACCTTTTTCCGAATTTTTTATACATCCTTCAATTGTTCGCAGTATTCCCGCCGAAGCGCTTCCCAAATAAATTTTTGGCCGTAACGCTCCACGATCATCGGCCGCGCATTTTGACGCATCCCATGAAAGAGCGGCGCGTCGGATACCATTGTCTGCATGGCGAGGCGAACGGCATCGGCATGCTTTACCGGAATGATCAGCCCGTTTTTTCCTTCCTCCACGATCTCATTGCAACCGTTGATATCGGACACGATCGCGGGAAGTTCCATCGCCCCCGCCTGCATCACCACGTTGGGAAATCCTTCGCGGTAACTGGGGAACACCAGTGCATCGGATATGGCCAGGAACGGCCTGACATCGGCACGGAACCCCGCCGAAATGATGCCCGGATGGTCCTTGATGGCGGCCATCGTCACGCCGGAAACCGGGTCCAGGTCTGGTTCAAAATCCCCGACGAGCAGGAATTTGGTACGGGGAAAATCGCGGTTGATGCTTACAAAAGCATTGACGGCTTCGTCGATTCCCTTGTCCCTGACAATCCTGCCCACAAAAATAAAGACAAAATCCGAAGGCGAAATGCCAAATTCTGACTTTAATTCGCCGCGTTGCGAATCGGTGAAATGGTCGGGTGAAAAGTGGTCGGTGTCGATGCCGTTGCTGCTGCCATTGCCCAGGACGCGAAGTTTTCCCGCTTTGCAATAACCGTTTTGCTGAATGATGCGGCACAGGCCGTGCGAATTTGGCAGGACAAGCGTTGCCGCCGCATAGGTGAGCGACTCAACAAAATCCAGGACCTTCCGCTTGATTCCCGTGGCTTCTAACAGCGGAAGGCCTGCTACGGTGTGCATGCGGATGGGAACGCCGGCCAGTCGAGCCGCCAGCATGCCAATGATTCCCGCTTTCGGGGTGTGGGAATGGACGATCTCGGGTTTTTCGCGCTTCAGGAAACGGTACATCTGCCAAAGTGAGAGTACATCCTTCAGCGGCGTTATCTTTCGGGTCATCTCCACGCAAAAGGTGCGCACGCCCTGGTGCTGTCCCACCCGCGCAAGCCGTTCGGCGTCCGATGATACCAGGACCACCTCAAAATCGGCGCTCATGAAACGCGCCTGGTTTTCAAGCAGCTTTTCCAGCGAGAGCGGTACCGTGGTGATGCGGATGAGCTTCGGCTTTTTCAATCCAATGTATTTTTATACAGGCCGATAAAGCTCTCGACCATGCGGGTGATATCAAATCTGAGGGCGCGCTCGCGGCAATCCGATGCCGTCTGCGCATAAAGGGCCGGATCAGCCAAAAGCGTGGCCAAAATGCGGGAAAGCTGCATTTGGTCGCCGCGTTCAAAAAGGATCCCGGCGCCACCGGCAACCTGCGAAAGCCCGGCCACATTTGACGCCACGAACGGGATGCCCGCCGCCATGCTTTCGACCGCCGCGAGCCCGAAACCCTCCCAATGTGAGGAAAGAAGTGCGATGTGCGATGATTTCAGGATCGAAGGAACGTCCGGACGGTTGCCCAGGAACAGCACGCGGCCGGTCAATCCCAGGCTTTCGGCAAGGCCGATATTTTGTTGCTTGAGGCTCCCGTCGCCCGCGAGGACGAGTTTTACGTCAGGCGGTAAATCCTGCATGGCCCGGATGGCCGTGGCGTGGTCCTTCTGCGCGCGGAAAGCGGCCACCATCACCACCATTTTGTCGACCTGCGTCAGCGAAGGATGGATTTGGCTGGGCTCAATGCGCGGCGCGGCGTCAATGGCCTGGAGGTCGATGCCGTTCTCCACGACCGACAATTTCCTGTCGGAACCCAGGTGCGCCGCCAATGCCTCGCGTGCATCGGCCGTAATGCATGTGACCGCCGAATACGCCCGGTAAATCATTTTGTCCAGCAGTTTGAAAAGTGGCTTCTCCCTGCGGCGGTTGTGTGTATTGTGTTCGGTGAAAATGAGTTTTGCACGGGAAAATGCGAGCCATTTTGCGATGGCCACCCAATAGACCGCTGGGAAAAGGTGTACGTGGACAATGTCGTATTTGGAAACGACTTTCATCAGCCTGAGGATGTGCAGCGGGCTGTAAGGGCTTTTAGGGCCCTGGTGAAAAACCGGCCGCGCATAATTTTTACCGAGTTCTGCCAGGAACGGATGCGCCGTCCCGTCCAGCAGGAACAAACCCGTTTGGATTCCCGCCGCCTCCAGCCGTGGGAGCGATTGTGCGATGAGCTTTTCGGCACCGCCCGTGGCCATGGAATTGATGACGTGCAATACCTTCATGGCCCGATTTTGTAAAGGATGTACAAATGCAGCGCAAGGCCTGCTGGAAGCGCCAGCAAGGTCAGGGCTTTTTGGGGGTTATCTTTAAAAATTCCCGTATTTGAAAAAAGGCTGGCCGAAACCAGGTGCATCGCCCGCGAAAACGCATAGCCGAAGCTCTTGGCATACTTGAGTTCCACAGTTCGCGCATACCGAAACCCTTTTGCGCTTTTTTTATACTGCCTGTAGATGTTCCGCGACGATCCATCTGCCAGGTATTCCACCATGCAATAGACTTCGTTTACGCAACGCAGCCTGTATTTCTGGTCGATCATCAGGTAAAGCGTCCCGAGCGGAACGAACCGTTCATCCGGGAAAATCGGGTAGGCAGGAAATTCGCGGACGACATCGGTGCGAAGGACGAGCTTCTTGTCGCCTGTCACACCATGGATGCGGTGCAGGTCCTGTAGGGTCGATTCGGTAAGGGTGGGCGGAAAACCAGTCCCGACGATCTTCCCATCGCTTTGGTAGGCATCGAGCCCGATAAGGCCTGCAAGGTGCGGCGCACGGTACTTGTCCCAGTTGGCCAAAATATTCGCGCTCGCATCGTCCGGCATGTAGTCGTCCGAATCGATGCAGGTGTTGAGTTCGGTGGTGATGTTGGCATAGGCCGTGTTGTGCCCGCCGTGCATCCCCTGGTTCTCCTGGTAGATATAGCGGATGTTGACGAGTCCTTCGCGCTGCCAGCCCTCGACGAGTTCGCGCGTGCCGTCCGAAGAACCGTCGTCGATGACCAGCCAGATGAAATCCCGGCAGGTTTGCCGGTTCATGCTCTCATAGACACGTCCCAGGCAAAAGGCGCGGTTGAAAGTGGGCGTGAAAACGGTTATCCTTTCCATCATAGCAAGACAAAATTAATCAGGTAGGTGAACGCGAAGTAGAGCAGCATGATGCGGGCGATGAGCAAATTCTGCTTGTGGAAATATTTGGTGGCCAACAACGGATAGATGATCACGAGCGCCAGCAGGAACCACGACAGGTAGGCGAATCGGTTTGAAAAGGTCGCCCGGATGATCAGGATCCAGAATCCGTTGGCAATCAGGTAGGTGTTGAATATCTGCGCGTACAGCGGATCCTCAAATTTTTTCTTGAAAATATAGTACCAACCGGCAAAGACGCCGGTGGCGCTGTAGAGCAGGAAATCCCAGCGGAATCCAATGCTCGCAAACTGTTCCTGGAATTCATTTTCCTCGTCCGACAGGTAAACCTGCAACCGCTCATCGGTACCAAATCCAAGCTGCAGGACCAGATTCTCCCAGGAACCGCCAAAGGCCAGCGAGAGCGGGATGGCAAGTCCCCAAAACCACAGCCAGGCCTTTGTTTTGGTGTATTTCCACGCGATGGCCCAGGCAATGACCGGGATCCACATCGACTGGTGGAACATGGTCGAAAGGACCAGCAGCATGATCTGCCAGGCCAATTTGGTCCGCGAAACGGCAAGGATGAACATCGAAGTGGCAATTCCGTTGCGAATCCCGTTTACCCCATAGGACCAGAAGGACATCGACAGCACGATCATGATGAATCCGTAGGGTGCATACTTGCCGAAGATCTTTCGTGTTGCAATAAAAAGCGGAATGACATACAGCAGCGCGCACAGGAAAAAGAATCCCTCGACCGGCATGAACCCCGAGAGCCACTTCATGAGATATTCAAAGTAAATATCCTTTCCCGGCGTGACCTTGGCCCCGGCGGCGTAATCGGCGTAGAAATTGGCATAGGTCCTCATGTCGCCAAACCATCGGGCGCTGATGGGCCGCAACCCCATATACAGGATCAGGAAGACAAAGAGCGCACTGGCAATGGCCTGTTTTCCCTGCAGGTTTTTGGGATCGGTGATGTCAAGCCTGGCCCCTTGCGCGTACAGTACCAATACCATCAGGAGCAATACCTGGTAGTAGATGATGGTGTAATACGCGGCGGGGATCAAATCCATTACGGCGATATTTTTCTGATCGAATCACAAAGTGCGCGGGTAAAACGGGCGCCGCTTTCCTTGTCAAGGTGAAGCCCGTCATAAAGCCTCAGGCCCTCGGTGCGGCCCGCAAAATTGATGTAGGTTGCACCCTGTGCCCTTGCGATCTTTTCCATATTGCGGTCAAATTGCGGCCAGAATTTCTGTTCCGATGCGAGGATTTCCGCTCCCACGGGCATGCGCAGCAATACGACGGTTCCACGTGATTCGAGCAATTGCACCAGTTCCGACAGTTTTTGCTCGCGGTAAACCGAGGGCTTCCACCTGACCGCCAGTTTTTGGTACACGCTGTCCTGCGTTCGTTTCCACTTGTTCAGCGTCGCGCTATCGGATGTGAGGTTAAATTCTTCCAGCCAGCCATTGTCGTGCACGATTGAATTGCGTTTGACGAGCGCCTTGAAATGGAAGTATTCCTGATTGCGGAAAAAATACTCCACATTGGGGTTCATCGACGCAAAGTGCATGTTGTGCGGCGGCATTCCAGCCTCAAAAAATTTGTTTTCGGCGATGTTGTCCTCTTCACGCTCGGCCAAAAGCCAGGGATGGACGCTGAGAATGAACAGCCCGTTTTTTGAATCTGCATCGAGTTTCCTCATGACACTCCGTGTATAAAGTGCTCCGTACGCGATCTGCTTGAAGGTAAAACTGAAATTCAGGGGCTCGGGATAGGACTTTAATTCGATGCCGATGACATGCGGCTGTATGCCCTGGAAGCTCCGGGAATCGCCCAGGATCAGCGATGCCTGTGCCGGCGCCGCGAACTTGGGGTAAAAGTAATCCACGTATCCCCCAAAAAAGGTCAGGATCGCCGTGGTGATCAAGGTTACGATCAGTCCGAAAAGCGCGGTTTTGAGAAGGAACTGCTTCATCTTAGAACTGGAAATAAATGAATGAATCCGAATTTGCGCCAAAGAGCAAGATCAGCAAAAATACCGCAATGTAGATGCACCACCTAAGAATTTGCGAATGTATCCGGGACAGTTCGAGCCCGTGGGGCTTTGTGCGGTTGAACCACTCCACGCCCAATAGGATCGCGATGAAGATAAAGGGTTTCAGGTCCACGTCAGGCGTGCCAAAATGGGGCATGTCCAGCATCCGGACGATGTAATCCCAAGCACCGCTGACCGTGAGCGAACGGAAGAAAATCCACGCCACGACCGTCACCGCAAAAGTGAGGATCATCTGGAAAAGTTCCCTGACCGATGGAAGTATCCTGTTTTCGGCCACGATGTCGGTGTTGCGGCGGTTGAGCTTGAAGACCACGAGCGGCAAGATGTACAACGCGTTGAGCGCGCCCCAGATGATGAAGGTCCAGTTTGCCCCGTGCCAGAATCCGCTCACCACAAAAATGATGATCGTGTTGCGTACCTGCATCCACATCCCGCCCTTGCTTCCGCCAAGCGGGATGTACAGATAGTCGCGGAACCACGTCGAGAGCGAGATATGCCAACGGCGCCAGAACTCGGCGATGTCACGGGAAAAATAGGGATAGGCGAAATTCCGGAGCAACTCCACGCCAAACAGCCTCGCGGTTCCCAGGGCTATATTTGAATATCCCGAGAAGTCGCCGTAAATCTGGAATGCGAAGAAAATGGCCCCGACCGCCAGCGATGCCGGCGACATGGTATCCTGGTTTTCAAACACTTCGTTTACGACCACGGCGCAATTATCGGCCACGACCACCTTCATGAAGAGTCCCCAAAGGATCTGCCGCAGGCCGTCCACCGCCCTTACCGGATCAAAGACCCGCTGGCGCTGGATCTGCGGCAAAAGGTGCGTCGCGCGCTCGATCGGCCCTGCCACAAGCAACGGGAAAAAACTCACGAACACCGAATAGTCCACGAAGTTCCGTTCGGGCGGGATGCGCCCCTTGTAAATGTCGATCACGTATGAAAGTCCGTGAAAGGTGTAGAACGAGATGCCCACCGGGAGGATGATGTCCAGCGTGGCGGGATCGGCGGTAAAACCAAAGCCGCGGACGAGTTCGGCAAAGGATTCGGCAAAGAAATTATAATACTTGAATACGCCCAGAAAGCCCAGGTTCACGATGATGCTGAGCCAGAACCAAAATTTCTTTCGGCCCTGCGAGGGCGCGTCGTGCATCATCAACCCCGTGGAATAATCGAGCACCGTGGAAAATATCAGCAGGAAGAGGAAGCGCCAGTCCCAGCACGCGTAGAAAAAATAGCTGGCCACCAACAGCAGGATGTTCTGCCATTTGACATTCCCGCGCGCCGCAAACCAGTACAGGAAAAATACCAGCGGCAGGAAGAACATGAACTCAAAAGAATTGAAGATCATTTTTTATTGTCAATTACGAGTTTCTCCCACATCGCCATCACCGATGCGGGACTGAAACGTTTTACATTTTCATAACCGCGGCGCCCCATGTCCACGCGCAGGCGGGCATCCCGGCACAAAGTCACCAATGCTTCCGCAAATGCATCAATGTCTCCGGGAGGCACAATGATGCCGTCGGGTTTTGACATGATGCTCCGCGGGCCCGTGGGGCAGTCGAACGCCACGATGGGCAGTTTGTGCGACATCGCCTCCAAAAGCACCATTGGAAAGGTCTCGAAGCGCGAACTCATCGCATAGACAGACGATGTTGCCAGCGCCGTGTTGATGTCGTCGATCGCGTCGTGTACCGCAATCGGATTCCTGAAATCGTGCGCGGCAATCTGCTCCCGCAATTTCGCGGCGTCGTCCCCGTTGCCAAATATGTCGCATGACCAGCCTTCCAGCTTTTTATCGGCGCGTTTCCATGCCTCGATCAACAAGTCGTAACCTTTCTGGAAGGACAGCCTGCCCAGGGAGATCACGCGGTTCCTGCGCGGAAGGTCCATCTGGGGGACCGGGTCAAAAAAGTTTGGGATAATGACGGAATTGGGCCTTTTGTAATGGTCAAATTCCCACTGGTTGAGATACACGACTTTGGTATAGCGCGATTCGGCCCATTCGCCCAGGCGGGAAATGATCTGCGATTTGATCTTTTTGAGTCCCGAAAGATTCCGCCTTCCCATCTCGAATCCGTAATAAGAAGTGTGCAGCTCGTAAAAGGTGGGCACGCCACCGGCAGCCACCGGCGTGATGAACCGCGGAAGCGTTTGTGACAGCACGAAAACCGCGTCGGGAGCAAAATTGGCGATGGCTTGCTTCAACGCCTTGAAATGGCGCGAAAGCAGCTTCAGGTTGTCTTTGGAGTAGAACGTGCCCTCACGATACGGGATCGCCAGATCGTGCAGCACCACCTTGCCGCTGACCGGAGTGAACGGCTTCAGGCCTTCCTGGTTGGTGGTGACCAGCATGGTTTGGTGGCCCAGGACATCAGCCCAATAATTGAGTTTCTGGATCAGGATCTTCTCGGCCCCGCCGTGCAGGTAGACCTGGTCGGTGACGTAGAGGATCTTCATCGTTTCAGTGCAGATTTGATTCTTTTAAGGCCAAGCCCGTTGATGACCCCATACACGAATCTTTCGCCCAGCACCGAAATCAGCGCACGCTTGGCGTCGGCCAAAAAAGTCTTGCTTTTGGGCTTCCAGGACATCGCAAAATGGTGGACGGTATAAGTG
>SXQR01000016.1 GCA_005792865.1 Flavobacterium sp.
AAATCAGCGACGAGAACATATCCTGAAATCATAAAAACCGTGAGTGATATGATGAGTGAGATGGTTTTCATAACAGTTGATTTTAGTTGGTTATCGGGCGGCTCAGGGTATCAATCCGGGGCCTTCTAATTTTTTAACTAAATTACTGCGTCAGTGTAAGAACCGATTATAGAATTTCCGCAAAGTCTTATATAATTCTTATTAACATATAATTATGTTAATCGAAACGGCTAGACTTTTATATTTTTCCAATGTCCGCGCTTGAAAATCAGGTAACCGACGATAGCAATTGCGGTCTCGGCGACGGGGATCGCGATGAAGACGCCCGTCGGTCCCATCCCCAAATATTTCGCAAGGAAGTAGGCCAGCGGAATCTGGAAAAACCAAAAACCGCCCAGATTGACCCAGGTAGGTGTCCAGGTATCGCCCGCCCCGTTGAACGCGTTGATCATCACCATCCCGATACCGTAAAATACATATCCCAGCGCCATGATGCGCGAGGCCTCCACAGCAACCGCGCTTACGGCGGGGTCATTGGTGAAGAATCCGGCGAGCAGTTCGGCGCCAAGAAGGGAGATCAGCATGACCGAACCCATATAGATCGCATTGTATTTGGCCGTTTTGATCACCGATTCCTCGGCCCGCGCAATTTCCTTGGCCCCGAGGTTCTGGCCCACCAACGTCGCCGCGGCATTGCTCAGGCCCCACGCGGGAAGCAGGAAGAAAATCATCAGCCGGACAGCCGTCTGGTATCCCGCCGAACCCGTATCGCCACCGGTTGTCGCCACCAATTGCGCCAGGAAAATCCAGCTGCAGGACGCAATCACAAATTGCAGTACCGCCGGCGACGCAATCTTGACGATGGCCCTGATCTGCTTGAAATCCGGCCTCAGATAGGCGATTGACATCCTGAGGAGCCTTTCACCATTGAAGAGATGGTAAAGTTGGTACAGCACGCCGATGCCGCGCCCGGTGGTGGTGGCGATCGCTGCTCCCGTAAGCCCAAAGGCCGGAACAGGCCCAAGGCCGTTGATCAGGATGGGGCAGAGGATGATGTTGGCGATGTTGGCGATCCAGAGGCTTTTCATCGCGATGGCCGCATTGCCGGCGCCCCTGAAGATTCCGTTGATCAAAAACAGGAGCATGATGACGATGCTTCCACCCATCATGATCTGCACAAAGTCGGTACCGTGCAGGGCAGATTCCGCAGAGGCGCCCATCAGCAACAGGATATCGGTCGCAAACCAGACGCCCAGAAAACTGATGACGGCTGTGATGGCTACCGCGATGAGGATGGCCTGCATTCCGGCGCGGGAAGCGGCCTCGGGATCCTTTTCACCAATGCGCCGCGCGACCACCGCCGTTGCCGCCATGCTGATGCCGATGGCCAGCGAATAGATGATGGTCAGGACAGATTCGGTGAGCCCCACGGTCTGGATCGCGAAACTGCTGTTCTCAAGGTGCCCGACGAAATACAAATCCACAAGCGCGAACACCGATTCCATCACCATTTCCATCATCATGGGAATCGCCAGCAAAATCACCGATAGCCGGATGCTGCCGGTCGTATAGTCCACTTCCTCACCCTTTAGCGATCTTTTTATGACATCGACAAGTAGGAAGAATCTGCTTCTAGCGCGCGCGGTTTCCATGGGCTCTGGTTTGAAAGAACGCAAATATCATAAAAAAAGCCGCTTGCGCGGCCTATGGTTTATAATCTGTGTCCTTCGTGTTCTCGGGATGCTCCGGCGGGTATCGTTGGGCGTCGCGATCGTAATTGAAGTCGCGGTTGCGCAATGAATCAGGGTGTTCGATCGCGCGGTTGGATGAAAATGCCGCACCGCCGTGGGTATCACCCTCGGGCTGGTCCGGATGCCGGGCGCGTTCCACCGTTTTCCGGTTGCCATCTTCATCGATTTCCGACTCTCGGTCGAGCGGCCTCGCGTCCTGCTGGCCGGGGTTGAAATCGGGTGGCAGATTCTCGCCGCTGAAACCTTCGTTCAGGCCGTCGGCATGTTTTTCCTGATGCCCGTTCCACTTGTTGTCGCCCTGGTTGCCGTCATTCGTTTCCATGGTTTTTATTTTAATATTACGCAAAATTCCGGTTCGCCAGCCGCTATTTAACACGCGTTTGGCACGCGCATTTCGCTATTTTTGCGCATGCATCGTCACTTCGCGGTTTATAAACCATACGGATACCTGAGCCAGTTCACCTACGCGCTCAAACGGCCCAAGAAATTGCTGGGTGAATTGCATCGATTCCCACCGGGTACGATGGCCATTGGCCGGCTTGACGAGGATTCCGAAGGGCTTCTACTGCTCACCACCGACGGGAACATGAGTGAACTTGTCCGGTCGGCGAAAGTGGAGAAGCAATATTTTGTCCAGGTGGACGGCGTCATTGACCAGGCTGCCGCCGACAAGATCGCTTCGGGCGTGGAAATCGGCTTTAAGGGAACGCGCTACGTGACCCGTCCCTGCCAGGCGCGCCTCATTGACGATCCCGTCCTCCCGGAACGCGGCCGAAAGATCAGGGATGCAAGGCACGGTCCCACGAGTTGGATTTCATTGACCGTAACCGAAGGGAAATTCAGGCAGGTCCGCAAAATGGTGGCCGCCGCAGGTTTCCCGGCGCTCCGGCTGGTTCGGGTACGCGTGGGCAAATTGGAACTCGGCGGCCTGCAGCCCGGAGAGGTGCGCGAACTCACTAATATTGAAGTATGCTGAACATCGTTTTGATCGAACCCGAAATCCCCAACAATACCGGCAACATCGGAAGGCTTTGCGTAGGGATGGACTGCCGCCTCCACCTGGTCCATCCGCTTGGTTTCAAAATTACCGACACGGCCGTGAAAAGGGCGGGGCTGGACTATTGGCCGCACCTTGACCTGTCCGAGTATGAAAATGCAGCGCAATGGATTGCATCGGTACCAGATCCCGACCGCGTATTTTTGATGAGCGCGAAAAGCGAAACGGTTTATTACGACGCCAAATTCAGGGACGGCGACTGGCTGGTTTTCGGTAGGGAAAGCGTCGGGCTTTCGCCGGATTTCATGCAGCTTTTCGGCAACCACCTCAAAATTCCCAAGTCGGGAAACATCCGCAGCTACAACATTGCGAATTCGGTGGCCTTCGTGGTGGGAGAAGCCCGCAGGCAGATCGGCTTCAGCGATTTATGAATCCGATGTAGGACCTCAGGAGCTTGTTCATCGTCAACTCCAATGATGGCTTCGCGTCGCGGTAATCGTCCTTGAGCCTGCCATCGGGCGCAAAGAAATCGGCCACGGTAAGTTTGGTGATGTTGCGGTCGGCGTAAATGTCCTTTACGGTATAGGTGACCTCGATGGCGGTTGCCGTGAACCGGATGTCCATCGTGTATTTGATCCTGTACTGGAAAACTTCGCCCAGGTTCCTGTAATGGAAGGCATTGTCGCGGTATCCGTCGATCTTGAGTGAATTTGGCGTGACATCGTACACGTCATACGGTTCGCGTCCCTTGTAAAAAAAGGCCGGCCACGATTGAGAGAGCTCGAGCAACCTTTCATCGGGAAGCGCAGGGCGTTCTATGATCGCCTTCTCAAAGCCGGACGGGGTAAGTTCCAGGTTGCGCTGCGCAGCGGCAAACCCAAAAAACATCAGGAAAAGGACCGTGAGTAGCTTCATGTCACAAATATAGCAAACCGACCATGGCTTACAAACCCTTAAAGACAAACTTAACGGACTTGGGATCGAAGGCGATCTCATCGGTGGGGAACAAGGTGGAAAAGATACCGTGTGCGATGAGTTTTTCAGGTTTGCCGAAATGAACTTTCTCCGCGGAGAGGACCACCATCGCATCGCTGGTGGTAATGGCCGTCTCGATGTCATGCGTGGAATAAACAATGCATTTTCCCTGGTTTGCGAGTTTGCGCAAAAGCCGGAACAGCGATAGTTTGTGCATCAGGTCCAGGTGTGTGGACGGTTCGTCAAGAATGATCACCGGCGTGTCCTGCGCCAATGCGCGCGCGATCATCACCTTTTGCATCTGGCCGTCGCTGAGCTCCCCGATCCGTCGCGGGGCCAGTTTCCCGATTCCCGTCATCTCAAGTGCCGATGCCGTGATGGCCCGGTCCTGAGCATCCATCGTTCCGATCCAGTCCGTGTATGGCTGACGTCCAAGGGCCACCAGTTCCCCGACGGTCAGGTTGCGCGCCGGCGGCCGTTCGGTGAGCACGAGCGCGATTTCCCTGGCCAGGGCAGCGGTGGAATAGGCCGATAACGCTTTTCCGTTTAGGGCAATGTTGCCCGATAAAGCCGGTTGTATGGCGCTCAAGGAGCGAAGCAGTGTACTCTTCCCGACGCCGTTTGCGCCCACGACCGAGACCAGCGTGCCGGGCATGATGGACATATTGATGCCTGATGCCACGATTTTGTCGTGATATCCAATTTCCAGTGCTTCGGTGTGGATGATCGGATTCATGAAAACGGTTTTTTGAGCAATAACCAGATAACGACAGGTGCGCCGATAATGGATGTTATGGCGTTGACCGGCAGCAGCAGGTCGGTCCCGGGAACCTGTGTCGCGATGTCGCAAAACACCATTACCGAAGCACCAATGAGCATCGTCGCGGGAAAAAGGACGCGGTGTGATGCCGTCCGGAAAGCCAGTCTCGCCATGTGCGGAACCGCCAGGCCGATAAAGGCGATAGGCCCTGCAAATGCCGTGATGCTCCCCGCCAGGAGACTTGTCGCGGCAATGATGATCCACCGTGCGGACGAAATATTAAGCCCCATGCTACGGGCATAATTTTCACCCAGCAATAGGGCATCCAGCGGTTTGATGCTCCGGACCGCCAGGAGAATCCCGGTTGCCACCGCGAGGCCCAGGACCGCCACCGATTCCCACGGCAGGTTGCCCAGGTTTCCCAGTGACCAAAAGGTAAATTTCTGCAATTGCTCGGCCGGGGCAAAAAAAGTCAGCACCCCGACGATAGCCGAAGTGAAACTGCCAAACATCAACCCCACGATCAATATGGACATCGTATCGCGCATTCTTGCCGAGACGGCCAGTATGGCCAGCAGGACCAACAGGCTGCCTGCGCATGACGCGATGACGATGCCACCTGCCGATGTGAATGCCCTCGACATGAATTCGGGCAAAAATCCTGCGCCCATCACCGCAAAGGCCACGCCCAGGCTCGAGCCCGAACTCAGTCCAAGTACGTAAGGACCGGCCAGCGGGTTGCGGAAAAGCGTCTGCATCAACAAACCGCTGATGGACAGCCCCAGGCCAGCCATTAGGGCAGTGAGGGCCTTCGGGAGCCGGTAATCCACCACGATATAGGTCCATGAGGCTTTTGTCGCTTCACCACCTGCCAATACCTGAAATACATCCGATACGGGGATCGGAACGGGGCCCAGACAGAGGCTCGCGACCAACAGCGCGGTTAGTGACAGCGCCAACACGGTGAAAATGAAGGGATATTTGATTGGTGCCGCCACTATTTGAGCCTCTCGAAAAAGTACGGTTTGTAACCGGGCAGCAGTTCGGGATGCAAGATGTGCACCATATCCTGCAACACCATATCGGGACGGTTGGGCGCCATTTCATAATACAGGATGCCACCCGTGGGCCCCTTCCTGAACATGAAGACATTGCGGTTTTTAAATGCTGCGAATTCCCTGTAATGCGGATTGGCCCTGTCCATTTCCACAAGTCCCGAATATTGGCCGGGTCCGATCCAGGCATCGGCAGCGGCCGCTTTTTCCATCACGGCCTCCAGCGGAAGCGACAAACTTCCCGTTCCCCTGGAATCGGCCCAGAGGTAGCGCCCGCCCGCATCACGGATGAAGATCGCGCCCCATGAATCGCCACGGGGGACGTTCCAGCGTGTCTCGAACATGCCGCCAATGAGCACGGTGGGTTTGGTGCTTGCGGCATTGGCCATTTTTTTTATCGCGTTGTAGTTTTCCTCGATTTTATTGAAGATCGAATCGGCGCGCGCCTCAAGGCCGTACAAGGCACCGAAAAACTTGATCCATTCGGCCTTGCCCAGGGGAGTCTGCTCATTCCAATCGCCATTGAGCATGACCTTGATGCCGCTTTTCTCAAGTTGCCGCAGGCCCGGATTGTCGTCGTCGATCCCGAATCCAACCACTACATCCGGTTGCAGGTCTATCGCCACTTCGGTATTGAGCATCTGGTTCACGCCGAGTTCGGCTATCTTTCCCTTGCCTATCATTTTGCGAACATTGCCCGATGATATGTAGGACAGGTTTGGGAAACCCACCAGCGTATTTTCAACCCCCAACATCTCAAGTGAGGGGATATGGGTGGTCGAGGTGACGACAATGCGTTTCACCGGCACATCAATGATAGGCAAATTAAGGCTGTCGGGAACGAGCGCGCCCGTTTTCCTGAGTATGTAACGATACTGGTTTGCCGCGTTGGGCCACGGATCGATGATGGTCACGATCGAGTATCCGCCAAAGTCCGAAATTTGCAGCCCCCGGGCATGCCGCACCGAATTTTTTCCCTGGATCCGGGTTTCCCCTTTTGCAGGCTTTTGGTTGCACGAGACGACAATTTGGACGAGAATGAGCAGAATGATGGCTGGTAGTTTGGACATGTGAAATTTTCGCAAATGTATAAAAAGCTTCGCCGACGGACATTAAATGTTATATTTGCCGCGGATTTGGTTGCCGCCATGCGGCATGAAAAGGGAACCGGGTTAAAATCCCGGGCTGTACCCGCAACTGTAAGCTAAAACGACCGTCAGGAAACTGCGATCCACTGTTGAAAAACGGGAAGGAATCTGACGGGACGCAAGCCAGGAGACCTGCCCGATCCGTTAAAAATCGATGCCTTCGGGAAAAAAGGCAGGAAATTATGACAGGACGCATCCTTCTCTTATTGTTTTCTTGCCTTTGCGGCCATGCACAAACTGACTCAATCGCGCTTCGCGAGGTCATCGTGCCAGACCGTTCGCTTTCCCTGTTGAGGGAAACATCGTCCATCATTACCATTCCGGATTCGGTGATCGCACGGGACGGGCATTCGCTTGTCCATCTATTGCGCAATACGCCGGTTTATTTCAAGGAGAATGGGCTGGGGATGGTGGCCTCCCCGGCTTTTCGGGGCACGACTGCGCAGCACACGGCGGTAAGTTGGAACGGCATAAATGTCAATTCGCCGTTTCACGGGCAAACCGATTTCAATGCGTCGGGCGCGCGCGATTTTGATCTTGTCACCCTGCGTGGCGGCGGCATGTCCACCACACACGGATCTAGTGCCATCGGCGGGACGATGCATCTTGAAAACCGCATCTCGTTTTCCCCCGGAACCTCGGCTCGCGTGGATGCCGCTTATGGAAGCTTCAATACTTTATCGGCGCACGCCAGGATAAGGCATTCTGCAAGGGAGACGGCATTTTCAGCGGCGGCATCACAATTCTATTCCGATAACGACTATGAGCTTCCGTCCGGCCGAAGGAATGCCAACGGAAGGTTGCGCAACAACTCGCTCTCTGCTGTAGCTTCGTGGCGTCCGGATAAACGAAATACA
>SXQR01000179.1 GCA_005792865.1 Flavobacterium sp.
AATTCCCTTTTACGTTACGCCGGACAAGGATAAGGGCCAGGCACTGGACAAACTCATCCGAATCAAGGTGCTCAATGGCCGCGAATACCAACTCACCATGGCTTTTGATTCCCAGACCGTGGAAGTCATCAACTACAACAAGGGCAGTCGTGGCAATGCTTCGGTCGCTGCGGGAGAATTCATCAGGAAATACAGGTTTGGCCAGGATGTAGCCCTTCCGTTTTTGAACATGCGGATCGACCTTTCGGAAAGCGCCGATGCCATCGCGGGTCAGGAATATATGATCCGCTTCCGCAATTTTGACGATGTGGTCCAGCGATACCAAGGTATCAAGACCGATATCGACGAGAAAGCAGCTTCCATTATCATGTTGTCGCTCCAGGGCACCAACAAGGCCCGCCTGGTCGATTACCTTAACATGACCGTCAAGACGCTCATCAAGATGCAGCTGGACCGCAAGAACCAATTTGCGAACAACACCATATCGTTCATTGACCAGACGCTGGCCGACCTTGAAAAACAGCGAAAAGCCTCGGAGGACGAGATCAAGGATTTTTCCCGCGGACGTGACATTACGCAAATTGAGGGTGACGGCTCGCAGTTTTCCGGCCGCCTACTGGAGTATGAAACCCAGCGCGACGATCTCCAGCGCAAGCTCAAATATTTAAGCAGTCTGACCGAATACCTTCAAAAGACCAGCGATTTCTCAAAATTGCCCGCGCCTGCCGTTGCGGGGATTGACGATCCCAACATCAATTCAAACGTCACCAAACTCATCAACCTGTCCACCGAACGCGCACGCCTGGCCTATACCGTAAAAAGCGAGCAGCGTTTCCGCGATTTTGACAGCCAGATCGAAGCGCTCCGCCGCGTATTGCTTGAAAACGTGCGCACCGCCCGCGGCCCGATTGAATACGACCTTTCCATGGTGAATACCCGTGCGGCGCAACTTGAAGGGGAAATCAGTACATTGCCTTCGGACCGGCAGGAATATTTGAAGATCCAGGGCCGATACGCCCTCACCGATAACGTGTTCAATACCTTCCTCGCCAAGCGCCAGGAGGCTGCGATCGTCCGTGCCGCCAACCTGGCCGACGTGCAGTTCATCGACCCGGCCAAAGACATCGGGAAGGGATTGATCGGGCCGAATACAAGCGTCAATTACATCCTGGCTTTTTTCCTGGGGCTATTGATCCCGCTGATGTTCGTTTTCGGGATATTCTTTATCGAAAACACGATCCTCAATACCGACGACATTCTCAAACTCACCAAAATCCCGATTATCGGGGTAGTGGGCGTGAAGCACAACCGCTCCAATCTTTCGGTTTTCGAACGACCCAAATCGGCACTTTCCGAATCGTTCCGTGCCATCCGCTCCTCGTTGCAGTTCCTTTACAAGAAGCAGAGCACTACGGGTTCCCGGACGCTGATGCTCACATCATCCATCTCGGGCGAGGGAAAAACTTTCTGCTCGATCAACATCGCCACGGTCTTTGCCATGAGCGAGCGCAAGAGCGTTATCGTAGGACTGGATTTGCGCAAACCAAAGATCTTTGACGATTTTAACATCCGCAATGACAATGGCGTCGTCAATTACCTGATCGGGCAAAAAACGCTGGATCAGGTGGTACAGCCAACGCACATTCCCTACCTGGACGTGATCACCTCGGGACCGATCCCGCCCAATCCGTCGGAACTCCTGATCAGTGAGGCGATGGACCAATTCATGGATGAGCTGCGGTCTCGTTATGACTACATCATCCTGGATACCCCGCCGGTGGGCTTGGTATCGGATGCAATCGAACTCGCGCAGTACGCCGACGTCACCCTTTACATCATGCGCCAGAACTTTACCAAAAAGGACATGATCACGCTGCTCAACAACCGCCACAAGCGCGGCGAACTCAACAACATCAGCATCGTGTTCAACGGTTTCGAGAACAAGGCCAAGTATGGATCGGGATATGGCTACGGCTATGGTTACGGCTACGGCTATGGTTACGGGACCTATGCCCAGGGCTATCACGACGACGAGGAACCGAGGGGCATCTGGCAAAAACTTGTACGAAAATTTAGCCGAAGGAGCTAAAAGAAAGGTTTAACGTTATTGCCGTTAAGCAATCGGGCAGAGGGGAATCTGTCCAGCAACCAGCAACCAACAACCAACAACCAACAACCAGCAACCAACAACCAACAAGCAACAACACACAACCAACAATGCCTCAACAAACCATACTCATCACGGGCGGCGCCGGGTTCATCGGCTCCAACCTCTGCGAATATTTCCTCAACAAGGGCTACCGGGTACGTTGCCTGGACAATTTTGCGACGGGCCATCGGCACAACCTGGCCTCATTTGAATTCAACCCCGACTTCACGCTCCTCGAGGGCGACATCCGCAACCCCGATGACTGCGCCTATGCCGTCCGCGGCTGCGATTTCGTGCTGCACCAGGCGGCGCTTGGCTCTGTGCCCAGGTCCATCAACGATCCCGTCACGAGCAATGACGTCAATGTTTCGGGCTTTTTGAACATGCTCGTGGCCGCACGCGACGCCAAGGTCAAACGCTTCGTTTACGCGGCGAGTTCTTCCACCTACGGCGATTCGCAGGAGCTGCCCAAGGTCGAGGAACGCATCGGCAAACCGCTATCGCCCTATGCGATTACCAAGTATGTGAATGAACTTTACGCCGATATTTTCGCCAAGACCTACGGCATGCAGTGCATCGGGCTTCGGTATTTCAACGTTTTCGGGCGGCGGCAGGATCCCAATGGCGCCTATGCGGCCGTGATTCCCAAATTCGTAGCGCAACTCATGAAAGGTGAAAGCCCGGTGATCAATGGCGATGGCAACCACTCGCGCGATTTTACCTACATCGACAACGTCGTCCAGATGAACGAGCTCGCGATGACAACCCAAAATCCCGAAGCGGTCAACACGGTCTACAACACCGCTTTTGGCGACCGCAACACGCTCAATGACCTTGTGGCCTTGCTGCGCGAATTCCTCTCTGAGTTCGATCCCGACATCGCCCAGGTCGAGCCCATCCACGGACCTGCAAGGGCCGGTGACATCCCGCATTCGCTGGCCAGCGTGGAAAAGGCCCGCCAAATGCTGGGTTACGAGCCGCAATATTCCTTTAGGGACGGGCTTCGGGAGGCCGTGCGATGGTACTGGGAAAACCTTCGGTAGCCTTGCGGGAAAAAACTATATTTGCATCCAGATTTGATCCAGATGAAAATTACCAAGATTTGTTGCATCGGTGCCGGATATGTAGGCGGGCCCACCATGGCCGTGATCGCGCAAAAATGTCCCGGAATCGATGTGACGGTGGTGGACCTGAACGAGAAGCGCATCGCCGCATGGAACGACCCTAACGTTGGCAACATTCCCATTTACGAGCCCGGCCTCAGTGAAATCGTCGCGGAGGCGCGCGGGCGGAACCTGTTTTTTTCAACCGATGTGGACAAGGCGATCCACGAGGCGCAGTTGATTTTTATATCGGTAAACACACCTACCAAAACCTACGGTTCGGGCAAGGGCATGGCCGCCGACCTCAAGCACATCGAACTCTGTGCGCGCCAGATAGCCAAGATTGCCAAGGACGACAAGATCGTCGTGGAGAAGTCCACGCTTCCCGTGCGCACGGCCGAGGCCATAAAGAGCATTCTAGACAATACCGGCAACGGCGTGCAGTTCCAGATCCTGTCCAATCCCGAATTCCTGGCCGAAGGTACCGCTATCGAGGACCTGCTCAATCCGGACCGCGTGCTCATTGGCGGCGATACGACACCCGAAGGACAAAAGGCAATCAACGCGCTTGCCGACGTTTATGCGAATTGGGTAAACAGGGACCGCATCCTGACCACGAACGTCTGGTCGTCCGAACTTTCAAAACTCACCGCGAATGCCTTTTTGGCGCAACGCGTCTCCTCGATCAACGCACTTTCGGAACTTTGCGAAAAGACCGGTGCCGACGTCAATGAAGTGGCCCGCGCCATCGGGATGGACAGCCGGATCGGGCCTAAGTTCCTCAAGGCTTCGGTTGGTTTTGGCGGCTCCTGTTTCCAAAAGGACATCCTGAACCTGGTGTACATCGCCAAATCGTTCGGGCTCAACGAGGTCGCCGATTACTGGGAACAGGTCATCATCATGAACGACCACCAAAAGAGGCGCTTCTCCAAAAATATCGTCACGACGCTTTACAATACCGTTGCCGACAAAAAAATCGCCTTCCTTGGCTGGGCTTTCAAAAAAGACACGAATGACACGCGCGAATCGGCGGCGATCTATGTGGCCGACGACCTGATCAACGAACTCGCGACCATCGCGGTATATGATCCAAAGGTTTCCTGTGAGCAGATTTTGTCTGACCTCAATTACCTTGCGACCCGATCTCCGGAAGAGAACCGCAAGAACGTCGAATCCTTTGACAGCGCCTATGAGGCCTGCCACAACGCCCATGCCGTCGCGATCCTTACCGAATGGGACGAATTCCGCGACCTGGACTGGCAGCACATTTACGACAACATGCAAAAACCGGCTTTTGTCTTTGACGGCCGCAACCTGCTCGACGGTAGGAAACTGTCCAAAATAGGATTTGTATACCAATCGATAGGTTCCTAAACTATGAATACCAAGTTAGCCATCATCGGACTGGGTTATGTGGGGCTCCCCCTCGCGCGGCTGTTCGCCACTAAATACCCGGTCGTGGGATTTGACATCAACAAGGGAAGGATCGCCGAACTGAATTCGGGTACCGATTCCACCCTCGAGGTCGAGGACGAGGTGCTCCGCGCCGTGCTCAAGGACAAGGCGGATGACCGCAACGGGCTTTATTGCAGCGCCGAGATCACCGACATCGCAGCATGCAACATTTACGTGATCACGGTCCCGACCCCCGTCGACAAGAACAACCGCCCAGACCTGACGCCGCTCTACAAGTCGAGCGAAACCGTGGGGAAAGTCCTGAAGAAGGGCGACATCGTCATCTATGAATCCACCGTTTACCCGGGCGTCACCGAGGACGAGTGCGTGCCGGTGCTGGAACGGGTGAGCGGATTGCGATTCAACGAGGATTTCTTTGCCGGCTATTCGCCGGAGCGCAT
>SXQR01000180.1 GCA_005792865.1 Flavobacterium sp.
GCTAAAATCCAGCCTGAGCCCGTTGCTGAGGTGGAAAACGCCCTTATCGTGCTCCTGCATCATCAGGTAGAGGCCCGCAAGCCTGAATTCCACCTGCGCTTCTTCGGGAAAATATTCGGATGCCTGCAAAAGCGTTTGGATCGCGCTGTCAAACTCACCCAGGAATTGCAAGGTGTCCACCCAATAAAGCCACGTGTCAAGCGCATAATCGCCAAATTCAACGGCTTTTCGGTAACCTTCCTCGGCCTCCTCAAAAAGGTTCAGCGCGCGGTTGATTGTCGCATACCGCTTCCAGTACAAATGATTCTCGTTGTCGATTGACAGCGCCTTGTTGACATAGAAAAGGGCCTTTTGGTGGTTTTTTTGGCGGACGTAAAAATCGGTGATGGCAATCCAACCTTTGTCAAGGAGCGGGTCCTCGTGTACGGTTTTGTTGAAGAATCTGAGGGCGAGTGCCTTGTTTCCGAGTTTTTCATAACACTTCCCGATGCGCAACAGCGCGTAGGAGGTGGGGTCGTCGAGTTCGATGGTCCTCGCATAGCTTTCAATGGCCTCCTCGTACCGGCGAAGCCTCTCAAGGGCCTTGCCTTTTTCCATGAATGCGCCCAGGAATTCCTCGTCGATGTAAGTGGCATATTCAAACGACCTTACGGCATTCTCGTAATCTTTGATCCCGTAGTACAAACGCCCGGACTGGTGCCACGCAATTTCGCTGTACGGATTCTTGTCGATGTATTTCTTGAGGTATTCGATGGCCTCGACATTTTGGTCAAGAAACTCGAAGCAGTACACCACATTGTACAGCGCGGCCTGGTCCTCGGTGTCTTCCTCCAGGCACTTGATGAAATTTTCCTTGGCAAGTTCCAGGTTGTCCATGAAGAGGTACTCCATGCCGATGAGGTTGTAAACGTCGGCATAGTCATCTGTATATTGAAGCGCCGTCTCCAGCAGTTCGACCGCCTTTTCGTGATTGTCCCGCTTGGAATAGATATTGGCTTTCTGGATATAGATTTCCTCGTTGTGGGGCTCGATGGCATAAAGCTCGTTGAGGAGCTTTTCGGCCTGATCGAGTTTCTCGTCGTAAACCAGCATCTCCACCTGTACGAGTTTGAGCCCCGTAGATTTTGGATGTTGCTCCAGGGCCAGCTTGAGTGCCTTCTTGGCAAGCGAAGCCTTTCCGGTATCGAGATAATGGAGGATGATTTCCTCGAACTCCTCCGAATCGAAAAACAAAACCTTATTGGTCTTGAGCATCGACTCGAACTTCGAGAGGGATAAATTATACTCTTCTTCTTCGTTGCTCAGTTGCATACTTTTGATCTTTAAATTATCCTTACTAAAAGTAGTAAGTCGGCTTCCTGCCTACAGAAAGGAATCGGATTGTTGTGAACAATTTAATTAACAACAACCCTATGGCTGCCGGCCACCGCGCTCATTTACAGCGCATTCCCGGCATTTTCGGCCATAATTTCGTCCATCACCCCCAGCATCATCGCACAGCCTTGCCTTATTTCCCCTTCCGATACAGTCAGCGGCGGCGTGATCCGCACTGCGCAACCCTCGAAAAGCAACCAGAATAAAATTAGCCCTTTTTCGTGGCATTTCAAAATGATTTGGTCGGCCACCGCCGGATTCCGGACCATGGCCGCCAGCATCAGCCCGCGACCGCGCACCCCCGTCAGCAAAGGATGTACCAGAAGTTCCCTGAATAGCTTTTCCTTCGCCAGAACCTCGTCCATGAAGCCATCGCGGGAAATTTCCTTCAAAGTGGCGAGGCAGGCTGCCGCAATGACAGGATGCCCGCCAAATGTGGTAATGTGACCGAGCTTGGGATCGTGGCTGAGCAGGTCCATCATTTTATCTGATGCGGTGAATGCGCCAACCGGCATTCCTCCGCCCATGCCTTTGCCCATGACCATGATGTCCGGGACGGCGCCGTAATGTTCAAATCCAAATAGCTTTCCCGTCCTCCCGAATCCGGGCTGTATCTCATCCAGTATCATGATGGCCCCGGTCTCGTCGCACCTTTTGCGCACCTTTTGAAGGAAATCGTTTTGAGGTTCGATAAAACCCGCTCCGCCCTGGATGGTCTCCAATATGATCCCGGCGGTTCGCCCGGTGATCTTTTCGAGGTCAGCGTCGTTGTTGAACGTGATGAAATCCACATCGGGCACCAGCGGCCTGAAAATGCGCTTGCGCTCCTCAAAACCCATAACGCTCATCGAACCCATGGTATTGCCGTGGTAGGCATTGTGGCAGGAAATGAGCTGGCTGCGGCCCGTGACGCGCCGGGCAAGCTTGAGGGCGCCCTCGGTGGCCTCCGTCCCCGAATTTACGAGATACGTCTTGTTGAGGTTTTGAGGCATCAGCCCGGCCAGCATCCTGCAATATTCCACCGCTGGGTCCTGCGCGTATTCGCCGTAGACCATGACATGTGAATATTTTTCCATCTGCGCCGCGACGGCAGCATTAACAGCAGGATGTGCGTGCCCCAGCGAGGAGGCCGAGACACCGGCCACAAAGTCAAGGTAGGCCTTTCCCGAAGTATCGTAAATATAACTGCCCTTGGCGTGCGAAACCTCCATTCCCAGCGGATGTGGAGAGGTCTGCGCCTGGTATTTCAAGAATCCTTCCCTGAGTGACATTATTTTGATGGCGGGTTGTTTTTATCGTATTCAAGCGTTTCGCGGCGAGGCTCCATCGGCTTGCCGTCATCCGGATTGGCGGCTGCGTCCCTGATCACCGCTTCGTGAATCGCGTTTTCTTCCGGCGGAAAGATATCTTCCTTGCTCTTGATTCCTTCGTCCCCGCGCCAAATGAATCCGCGCAGTTTCCGCGCGTTTTCGGGCAGGTCCTTCTCTGGATAGATGTCGCCGTCAACGGTCTTGAAAAAGGTGATCGTGTCGATATTGTTCTTGTCCAGGGTCAGGTTGATCTTGCTCGAGACGTTCTTGTTGATGCCGATGAGTTCCTGTTTATCGTTGCGCATGTAATAGACGACCTCCGTGTTCTTGACCACATCAACTTCGTAGAGCTTGTTGTCGCGGAATTTACCGTACAGGTTTTGCCCTTTGACCTGGTTATAGCCGGTCCCGACGGTATCCTTGGCCACCATGAAGGCATTGTTGAGCACCTTGAGCGAATCGAGCTTCTCGGTCTTGACGTTTGAGATCAGGTGCATGACGTCGCCCGTGAGTTGGTTGTCAAAATTCCACAGGATCGGGCGGCCGATGAGTTGCGTGATCCCCGATACCTGGCTGGAGTGGATCGAGTCGCACTTGCCGCTGAGGTCGGTTTTGTAAAAACGCACATTGTTGAAGGCACGGATGATGCGGTTCTCGGGCTTTCCGGTGAC
>SXQR01000181.1 GCA_005792865.1 Flavobacterium sp.
CTCAAGGACGCGGTGCGCACGGGTGTTGGCAAATCAAAGGGAAAGGAACTTGTGGTTTGCTGCATGGACTTCGCCTTCATCGGCGGGTCAATGGGCGCCGTTGTAGGTGAGAAGATCGCGCGCGGCATCGACTATTCCATCAAGAACAGGATTCCGTTCATGATGATCTCCAAATCTGGGGGCGCCCGAATGATGGAGGCAGCCTATTCGCTGATGCAGCTTGCCAAGACCAGCGCGAAGCTCGCGCAGTTGGCCGACGCGAAAATCCCGTACATTTCATTGTGTACCGACCCGACTACCGGCGGAACAACGGCATCTTACGCGATGCTGGGTGATGTCAACATCTCCGAACCCGGAGCGCTCATCGGTTTTGCGGGGCCGCGCGTTGTCAAAGACACGACCGGAAAGGACCTTCCCGAAGGTTTCCAGACCGCCGAGTTCGTACTCGAGCATGGCTTTTTGGATTTCATCACGGCGAGGAAGGAGCTCAAGAACAAGGTAAATCTTTTCCTGGACCTCATCCAGAATCAGGAAATCAGGAATTAAGGCGCCGGAAGGCGCTTTTTTTTTGCGGTGATCAAAGGGACGGCGCAATCCAACTTTAGTGTTTGCGTGAGCGGTTGCGGCAAATATCCTTTTGTGAGGGACGAACAAAAGATATGGCCAAAAACGCGACGGCGCCCCGCTTCCCCTAACGCCCCAATTTAAAATTTATAATTTATAATTTATAATAGAAGTAGGCGCCGGCACGCCCTAAAACTACATTCCGGTGCGGATCGCTTCAACCGGATCGAGTCTTGAAGCCGAAATCGCAGGCAGGATTCCCGAAATCAGTCCGATGGCAGCGGCGAGGCCGGTACCCAAAAGGATGTTGCCCATGCCCAGTACGAATTCGAAATCGAGGGCCTTGGTAAGCACGATGGTGATGAGCCACACCAACAGGATTCCGATAATGCCGCCAATCACCGATAGGATAACGGCCTCAAACAGGAATTGGAAAAGGATGAATTTGTTTTTTGCGCCTAGGGATTTTTGGATGCCAATAAGGTTGGTGCGCTCCCGGACCGAAACAAACATGATGTTCGCGATACCGAATCCGCCCACTAAAAGCGAGAACCCCGCGATGATCCATCCCATGACATTCATTTGACCCACGATCCCGTCGATCAGGTCAGTAAACCCAGAGAGGATGTTGATGAAGAAGTTGTCGATCTCCTCGGTGCGCACACCTCGCGCGTTGCGGAGTTTTTGGGCGATGTCGCCCTTGAAAGCGTCGATGTCTATGCCTTTCTCGGGCTTGATGATAATGACGGGGAGCATCATTTCGGTATTGTCGCCATACATGCGGCGCAGGAAATTGGAAGGCAGGAAGGCCGAAGTATCATTGCTCTCGCCGAACATTCCCGCGCCCTGTTTCTTGGTCACGCCGATGACATTGAAACGCTGTCCGTAAACCCGGACCGTCTTGCCGATGGGGTCACTTTCTCCAAAAAGGTTCTTGGCGACCTCGAATCCCAAAACGATCACCGACGCGCCTGAATTGGATTCGGACTCATTGAAGAACCGCCCCTGTTCAAATTCAAGGGTCTGGATATCGGTGAATTCAAAAGTGACGGGAACCATGTTGACATTGTTGGCCGTCTGGTCCTCATATTTGATGTTCTCGGCCTTGGTGAAATACTGGAAGCAAAGGAATTGAGCATCGGGAAGCGACTTGCTCAGGTACTGGTATTCCTCGTAGGTGACATCGGGAAACTGCTCGGTTTTCCACTGCGGGATTTCGGATGGGCCAAAGGAAACCCGTGTAAGGTAAATCGTATTCTTGTCGAGGCTGCTCAGGTCTTTCTTAATTTTTCGGTCAAGTGAGTCCACCGCCGCCAATACCGCGATGATAGAGAAAATCCCGATGGTCACGCCCAAAAGTGAAAGAAGCGTGCGCAATTTATTGTTTCGCAATGCGTTTATTGCGAAACTGAAACTTTCCTTTAAAAGCCTTAAATAAACTACCATGGTTACAGCTTGTAAAATTGACGTTTTTTTTCGCAAAAACCTAATGCCGATTATGCGAAAACCGCTATTTTTTAGTTTTCCAAAAAGCATGGTTTCGCGTTAAAAAAGTACTTTTGCAGCCAAACAACACACCCATGGATCAATCAAAAAAAATCGGCGCGGCATTGGTATCGGTATATGCCAAGGACGGGCTGGAACCCATTGTAAAAAAACTCTATGAAGAGGGCGTAAAATTCTATTCGACAGGCGGTACGCAGGTCTTTTTGGAGTCGCTCGGCATTCCGGTCACGCCGGTGGAAGAAGTCACTTCCTATCCTTCTATCCTGGGCGGCCGCGTCAAGACCCTGCATCCCAAGGTGTTTGGCGGTATCCTGAACCGTCAGGACCACCAGGGCGACATCGCCGAGATGCAGCAATATGAAATTCCGCAAATTGACCTGGTGATCGTTGACCTCTACCCTTTTGAGGATACGGTGGCCTCGGGCGCTTCGGAAGCCGACATCATCGAGAAGATCGACATAGGCGGCATTTCACTGATCCGGGCCGCCGCAAAAAACTTCAGCGATACGCTCATCATTTCTTCCAAATCCGATTATGCGCCTTTCCTGCAGATACTGGAAAGCCAGGGCGCATCGACAACGCTTGAGCAGCGGAAAACCTTCGCCGTCCGCGCCTTTCACACGTCATCGCATTACGACGGGGCGATATTTTCGCATTTCAACCAATCCGAAGACATCCTGAAACTCAGTGACGCGCGCGTGATGCCTTTGCGGTATGGTGAGAATCCGCACCAAAAAGGCGCTTTCTACGGCGACTTCGACGCGATGTTCGACAAACTCCACGGCAAGGAACTTTCCTACAATAATCTGCTCGATGTGGATGCGGCGGTGAACCTGATCCTGGAATTCCGGGACGATGATGCGACCTTCGCGATCCTGAAGCACAACAATGCCTGCGGACTGGCCACGCGCGAAACCGTTCGGGAAGCTTATTTGGCAGCGCTTGCGGGCGACCCGACATCGGCGTTTGGCGGCGTTCTCATTTCAAATAAAAATATCGACGCGGCCGCCGCCGAAGAGATCAACCAGCTGTTCTGCGAGGTCGTGATCGCTCCGGGTTTTGACCAAGCGGCCATTGAGATACTGTCGTCCAAGAAAAACAGGATCCTGCTAAAGCAGAAACTGTGGGACATGCCCGCGCGGCAGATCAGGACGTGCCTGAACGGCTACCTGGTGCAGGATCGCAATGACAGGACCGACGCAAAAGAGGACCTGAAGACCGTCACCGAAACCGCTCCCACACAAGCCGAGGTGCGCGACCTGCTCTTTGCGTCGAAGATCTGCAAGAACACGAAATCCAATACGATCGTGCTGGCAAAGGACCTGACGCTGATCGCTTCGGGGACCGGGCAAACCTCTCGCGTAGATGCGCTTCGCCAGGCCATTGAAAAGGCAAATTCCTTTGGATTTTCGCTTGAGGGATCGGTGATGGCTAGCGATGCGTTTTTTCCGTTTCCGGACTGCGTCGAGATCGCGCACGGGGCCGGCGTAACCGCTGTGATTCAGCCGGGTGGATCGGTCAAGGATGCGCTTTCCATCGACTTTTGCAACAAAAATAAAGTTGCGATGGTATTTACCGGAACCCGTCATTTCAAACATTAATTTACTTAACTTTGTGCGTTAAATTTTCTTTAATATCTAAACCCCAAACCTGCTATGGGATTCTTTGATTTCATGACCGAGGATATTGCGATTGACCTCGGCACGGCCAATACGCTGATTATCCACAACGACAAGGTGGTTATCGACAGCCCTTCCATAGTGGCTCGTGACCGCGTATCTGGTAAAATCACCGCAGTGGGCAAGGAAGCGAACCTGATGCAGGGAAAAACCCATGAGAACATCAAGACCATCAGGCCGCTCAAGGATGGGGTCATCGCCGATTTCGACGCATCCGAAAAGATGATCAACATGTTCATCAAGAGCATTCCCGCACTCAAGAAGCGGATGTTCACGCCTGCGCTGCGCATGGTGGTCTGCATTCCGTCGGGGATCACGGAGGTGGAGATGCGCGCGGTGAAGGAATCTTGCGAGCGCGTCAACGGCAAGGAGGTTTACCTGATCCATGAACCGATGGCAGCCGCGATCGGGATCGGGATCGACATCATGCAGCCAAAAGGGAACATGATCGTGGATATTGGCGGGGGAACCACCGAGATCGCGGTCATCGCACTGGGCGGAATTGTCTGCGACAAATCGGTCAAGATCGCCGGGGACGTTTTCACCAATGACATTGTTTACTACATGCGGACGCAGCACAACCTCTTCGTGGGGGAAAGCACGGCCGAAAAGATAAAGATCACCATCGGCGCAGCCACCGAAGACCTCGACACGCCGCCGGAAGACATGAGCGTCCAGGGACGTGACCTGCTCACGGGTAAACCCAAACAGGTGGAGGTATCGTTCAGGGAAATCGCCAAGGCGCTCGACAAATCGATCCAGCGCATTGAAGACGCGATCATGGAAACGCTTTCACAGACGCCGCCCGAACTCGCCGCCGATATTTACAACACCGGTATTTACCTGGCCGGAGGCGGATCCATGCTGCGCGGCCTGGACAAACGCATCTCGCAAAAGACCGACCTTCCGGTTTATATTGCGGAAGATCCCCTTCGCGCGGTGGTCCGGGGAACCGGCATGGCACTTAAAAACATCCCGAAGTTCAGGAGCATCCTGATAAAATAATTAAGGCAACCCGTCAGGGAATTGGATTTTAGGATTGGAACATACCCGAAAGGCAGATGCAGCAAATTTTTAATTTCATCTTTAAAAACAGTACCAAGCTACTGTTTTTGCTGCTTTTAGGTATTTCGTTGACGCTTACGGTCCAATCGCATTCCTATCACCGGAGCAAGGTGATTTCATCGGCAAATTTCCTCACCGGCGGGGTTTATGAACAGGTCAATTCGGTGAGCGAATACCTGCATCTCAAGGAACAGAACGAGGAACTGGCCAAAGAAAATGCGCGCCTCAAGGGACTTCTTTTCAATGTTTCCGACTCGATTGCCGTCAAGATGTACGACACCATCCGCGGCGTGCGCAAGACCGACCTGATCGTCTCCAAGGTCATCCATAATTCCTATAACGTTTTTGAAAATTACCTGACGCTCAACAGCGGCGCGATAGACGGCGTGCGTCCGGACATGGGTGTGGTGAACTCCTCCGGGATCATCGGGATCGTGGACAAGGTATCCAAGAATTACGCGACCGTAATCTCGATCCTCAACACCAAGTCGCAGATCAACGCCAAGATCAAGAAATCCAACCACTTTGGCTCCCTGATCTGGAACGGAAAGAGCACTGGCTTCGTGCAGCTCATCGATGTTCCCAGGCTGGCCTCGGTCAGGAAGGGCGATACCATCGTGACCGGCGGGCAATCGGTGATCTTCCCGGAGAATATCGGCATCGGAACCATCGACAAAATTTACATCGACAACGAGACCAACTATTATACGATCAACGTCAAGCTCTTTAATGACATGACCAACCTGGGCCATGTTTACATCATCAAGAGCAAGGACCGCGAGGAAATCATTAACCTGGAAACGGCGACCAAAGGCGATGAATAGCACCATTTTATTCAATATTGCGCGTTTCATACTGCTTTTGGCGGCACAGGTTGTGATTTTCAACAATTTCAACATCATGGGCTTTATCAACCCGTTCCCCTACATCCTTTTCCTGATCCTGTATCCGGTTGACGGGAACAAGGCGGGACTGATGGCCGCGGGTTTTGCGATGGGCCTCATCATGGACATGTTCGCGAATTCGGGGGGCGTCCATGCCGCATCGTGCCTCGTATTGGCGTATGCCAGGCCGGCCATCTTCAAGTTTTCTTTCGGGCTCAGCTATGAATACCAGACCATCCGGATCAACGATGTGCTCACGCCTGAACGGTTTTCCTTCATACTGATCTCGGTGGTGATCCACCATTTCACCCTTTTTGTGCTCGAGGTGTTCAGGCTCAGCAACCTGTGGGATATTTTGCTGCGGACGATCCTCAGTACGGTCTTCACGATCATCCTTTGCATTGTGCTGATTTACCTGTTTAAGCCCTCGCGGAGATGAGAAAGGTCCTGCTTCCTTCCCTTGTGGTCATCACGGCTTCGCTGCTGGTGCTCCGGCTTTTCTACCTGCAGGTCATTGACGATACGCTCAAGCTGAAGTCGGACAACAACGCCATCAAGATCAAGTACGATTATCCGGAGCGCGGCTACATCTATGACCGCAACGGCAAACTGCTCGTGGCCAACCAGCCTTCGTATGACATCATGGTCACGCCGCGGGAGATGAAGAACATTGACACCACCGAATTCTGCCAACTGCTCAACATCACCAAGGAAGACTTCATCAAGAAGATCGAGAAGGCCAAGGTTTACAGCCCGAGGCTGCGTTCGGTTTTCCTGCCGCAGCTCAACAAGCGCGAATATGCCGCCTTCCAGGAAAAGATCCGCAAGTTTCCCGGATTTGAGATCCAAAAGCGCTCGCTCCGGGATTACCAGGTGACCGTTGGGGCCAATGTCTTTGGCTTCATCACCCAGGTCAACGATGCAATCATCAAGAAAAACCCGTATTATATAAGTGGCGACCTCATTGGGCGGCAGGGCGTCGAGGAGAGTTATGAGAATGTGCTCCGCGGAATCAAGGGCGTCAAATATATCCAGCGCGATAAGTTTAACCGCGACATCGGATCCTATAAAGACGGGAAATTCGATACCATCGCCGTGCAGGGGGACGACATCCACCTTTCGATCGACCTGACGCTTCAGAAATACGGCGAGGAACTGATGGTCAACAAACGCGGGGGCATCGTGGCCATCGAACCTTCAAGCGGTGAAATCCTTGCCCTTGTGACGGCGCCGTCGTACGATCCGGCCATTCTCGTGGGAAGGCAACGGTCAAAAAACTATACGGCACTCTACAACGATTCCATTGCCAAACCGCTGTACGACCGCGGCCTGCTCGCCGAATATCCGCCGGGCTCCCCGTTCAAGATCCTGACGGGGCTCATCGCGCTCCAGGAGGGCGTCATCGACACCAACACGGGATTCATGTGCCACCACGGTTTCAGCTACGCGCGCGGCAGGTTCATGAAATGCCACGATTCGGGGTTGTCGGTACTGCACAACGGCATCTACAATTCGTGCAACACGTACTTCGCGAGCATTTACATGAAGACGATCAACAAGTACGCGAAGCCGGCCGATGGGGTCGATGCCTGGAGCAATCATTTGAAGAGTTTCGGTCTTGGGCAGTTCATGGGCTACGACCTGCCTACGGGAAGGCGCGGAAACCGGCCCACTTCCAAAACTTACAAGAGAATCTACCCCAATGGCGGATGGCGCAGCACGACGATTGTCTCGAACGCAATCGGACAGGGCGAGGTCCTGATGACGCCGATCCAGCTTGCCAACATGATGGCAACCGTCGCCAACCGCGGTTACTATTACACGCCCCACATCATCAAGAAGATCGAGAACCAGCCCATCGACAAGAAGTTCCGCACCAAGCACGTGACAACGATCGACAAGCGGCATTACGAGCCGGTGATCGCAGGACTGTTTGATGTGTACAACCTGGGGACGGCGCGTGGGCTGCGCGTGGAGGGCATCGACATTTGCGGAAAGACCGGTACTGCCGAGAACTACGCCAAGATTAACGGCAAGCGTACCAAGTTGCAGGATCACTCGATATTTGTGGCATTCGCACCCAAGGACAATCCCAAGATCGCAATCGCAGTATTTGTTGAAAATGGTTATTGGGGCGCGCGTTGGGCCGGGCCGATGGCAAGCCTGATGATCGAAAAATACCTGCGCGGAAAGATTTCGCGCCTTGATCTTGAGAAACGCATGCTGACCGGATCGCTCCAAGGCGAGTATTACAAGTACACGCGGATCGGCATCGATACGACGCTCACCAAACCCGTACAAGAACCCGTAAACGAAGCCGAAGTTGAAAATTGAAATGAAAAACCAGAGCGTAAAGAACAACATTGACTGGATCAGTGTGTTCATTTACGTCGCGCTGGTCGTCATGGGGTGGCTCAACATCTACTCCTCTTCCCTTTCACTCGAAGGCAGCGGCGCATTTGATTTTGGGCAGATTTACGGCAAGCAGTTGTTGTTCATCATGTTCACCATTCCGCTGATTTTTGTCGTGCTCTCGGTCGAGGCGAAATTTTACGAGAAATACGCGAGTATCCTTTTCGCAATCGCACTCGTGTCGCTGCTGGGGCTGTTTTTCTTTGGGAAGACGATAGCCGGCCAACGCTGCTGGTATGCCATTGGAAGCTTTACCATCCAGCCATCGGAGTTTGCAAAGGCCGCGACCGCGCTTGCCCTTGCCAAATACCTGAGCGATGTACAGATCAACCTCCGCGACTGGGGAAAGCAGGCGATTGCCCTGCTCATCATGGGACTTCCAATCCTTTTGATCCTGCCGCAACCCGACCCGGGAAGTGCCTTGATCTATTCGGTCTTCATCCTGGTACTTTACCGCGAAGGCCTGCCGGAATGGTATATCTGGACCGGATTCATCGCCATTGTCCTGTTCATGCTGGCCCTGGTGCTTGAACCCTATGTGATCATCCTCCTGGCTGCGGTCGCCATTGCGCTGCAATATTTTTACAGCCGCATCATCAACCGTAACGTGATTGCAAGCGCCATTGTGCTGGTATTGATTTCAGGTTTCGTTTTTTCGGTGGACTACGTTTTCGAGAATGTGTTCAAGCAACACCACCGGGACCGATTCAATATCTTACTAGGCAAGGAAGTGGATCTCAAGGGCGTCGGTTATAACACCAACCAATCGGAGATTGCGGTGGGCTCCGGCGGCTGGTTCGGAAAGGGCTTTTTGGAAGGCACTCAAACCAAGGGTGGATTCGTTCCTGAACAACACACCGATTATATTTTCACGACCGTTGGGGAAGAATGGGGATTTGTGGGCGCCCTGGTGGTGATCGCTTTATTTGTCACGCTCATCCTGCGCATCATCTATCTCGCCGAAAGACAAAAGACAAAATTCAGCCGCGTTTACGGACACTGCGTCGGTGCGATCCTCTTTATCCACTTTTTCGTAAACATCGCCATGGTAGTGGGCATCTTTCCCACCATCGGGGTTCCACTACCGCTGTTTTCCTACGGCGGTTCGGGGCTTTGGGCATTTACCATCCTGCTTTTCATCTTCCTCAAGATGGACGCCAACAAAGTGAACGAGTGGTAAAAAAAAGCGCCCCTTCCGGAGCGCTTGTTTATGATTTCACTAATTTTTTCTTGAGCGCCACCGACTCTTTTACGGCCGGTTTCCCGCTAAGGTCGCCCAAAATATTGATGGCCTCCTGCACATAGATATCCTTGGCCAGGCTCTCGTGCCAACGGTCGCGTTTTTCCTTGAGCACCTCATCTTTTGCCATCGCGGCCTCCTCATACGGTAGAGATTGGAATTTCAGGTCATTTTTATAGTCTACGATTGACTTGTACTTCTTCGCCTTTTCCTCGAGCGCCTTCTGTTCGGCCTTGAACTTGTCGAGTTTTAGCGTGTACACGGTCTCCTCACTGCGCTCGTTGATCCACTTGGCATTCTCATCGATCAGTTTGAAGGCTTCGTTTTGTGCGATCCGTTGCTTGCTGCGCGCGATGGCCATGTCATAATTGGGTTGCTTTGCCCAGGGCTTGAAATCGGCCGGGTCGATCTTGTCCCACTTCATCGCGTTCTCGATATCGCGTTCGCCCATCTTCACATACGAATACCTGTCAGGCATGGCGACGTCGCTGCGGACACCCTCCAATTGGGTCGATCCGCCGTTGATGCGGTAAAATTTCTGGGTCGTCGTTTTGAGTGCACCCAGGTCGCCCAGGTCGCTGTTGCGAAGAAACTGGTTCAGGTCAATTACATTCTGCACCGTTCCCTTGCCATAAGTCTGGCTCGAACCGATGACAATCCCGCGGTTATAGTCCTGGATCGCTGCGGCGAGAATCTCGGATGCCGAAGCCGAGAAACTGTTCACCATCACCACCAGCGGACCGTCCCATTGTACGCGCTTGTCGCGGTCATAAAGCACTTCTTTCTTGCGCCCTGCCGATTTGATCTGGACGATAGGGCCTTCCTCGATGAACAGCCCCGCAATATCCACTACGGTCTTGAGCGATCCACCGCCGTTGTCGCGTACGTCCATGATGATGCCTTC
>SXQR01000182.1 GCA_005792865.1 Flavobacterium sp.
CCAAAATCCTGAGCCCGCCATACCAGACCACCAGGCCGAGGGTGAGCGAGGAAATGATGTCGGCAATGGGGAAAAAGATCGAGTTGTACCAAATCGTGCGCACCCAGGCCTTGCGGTGCAGGTGGTTGATGGCCTTGAATTTCTCGGCCTCGATGTCCTCTCGGTTGAAGAGCTGTACGATCTTCATCCCGGTGACGCGTTCCTGCACGAAAGTATTGAGGTTGGCCACCTGGTTGCGGACCTCCTCAAAGGTGACCTGCATCTTGCGCTGGAAAATCCGCGTGATGTACACCAGGACCGGCATGGCCAAAATCACGATCCAGGTGAGCTTCCAGTTCATCCAGAACATGAACGCGAGCACGGCGACCATCTTCATAAGGTCGCTGATGATCATGAAAAGCCCCTGGCTGAAGATGCGCGCGATCGCCTCGATGTCGCTAACGGTGCGCGTCACGAGCTGGCCCACGGGCGCGTTGTCAAAATAGCGCATCCTGAAGCTGAGCATGTGTCCAAAAAGCTTGATTCGGATATCCTTGATGATGTCCTGGCCGAGCCAATTGGCCCAAAAGACAAAGTAGAATTGCGAGAAAACCTCCAGCAGGAGCACGATACCCATGAGTCCCACATAAAAGAGCAGTCCGGGCGCATCCTTGGGCTGGATGTAGGCATCCACCGTTTCCTTGAGCAGGTACGGCCGCAGCGCCGCAAATATGGACAGCGCCACGGCAAAACCGATCACCCCGTAATACCTCGCCTTGTAGGGCTTGGTGTATTCGAGGATGCGCTGGAACAACCGGGTGTCAAATGCCTTTGCCTTCATTGTTTTTTATGCAGCTTTTCCGGCTCTTCACTGTGTCTTTTGCAGGCTGGTGCCGTGCAAAAGGACGCCGTTGCGATCCGGGCTGGGGTTATCGATGTAATCATATTGTATCTCCGCCAGGTACAATCCGTGTGCAGGCGCCGAGAAGCCGGCCTGGCAGCGGTCCCGGCTCTCGATGATGCGTTCGAGCGCATCCTCGGGGATGCGGCCGCGGCCAATGTCGATCAGCGTACCCACGATGGCGCGCACCATGTTGCGCAGGAAGCGGTCGGCGGTAATGGTGAATTTGAGCCCGTTGGGCGTGCGTTCCCAGCGTGCATGCGTGATCCTGCAAATAAAGGAATGCACGTCGGTGTCCACTTTGGAAAAACATTCAAAGTCGTTGTACAGCGGGAGCACCGATGCCGCGCGGTTCATTTTGTCAAAGTCCAGGGCAGGGGCAAACTGCCAGCTCAGGTTCTCCAGGAAAACCTCCTTTCGGGTATGGATAAAATAGTAGTAGGTGCGCCGCCTGGCATCAAAACGCGCGTGGGCATCGTCGTGCAGCGGGATGATCCTGCGCACCGCAATGTCGCGCGGCAGGACGGCATTCAATCGGTAGACAAGGTCTTCCCGGTCGTGGATTTCGGGGCCGTCAAAGTGCGCGAAGGCCTGGCTGGCGTGGACGCCGGTATCGGTGCGGCCGGCCCCGGTGGTCTCGATGGACCGGCGCAGCAAGAGCGACAACGCCTCTTCGAGCGCCTGTTGCACCGAAGGCACATTGTGCTGTTTTTGCCAGCCGTGGTAGGCGGTTCCGTTATAGGCGAATTCGATAAAGTATCTCACGAAAATGGGAAAGGCCCAAAGTTACGAAGAATTGCCCCCGCGTGTTTTTAATATTATGTGAATAATGGGCGATGCGGTTGCAAACCTCAAAGGTTTTTAAAACCTTTGAGGTTTTACGCCCCTCCATGAAGAAAATTCTCCTGATCAGCGACACGCATGGCCATATAGACGAAAAAATGTTGAACTACGCCGCACAGGCCGACGAGGTCTGGCATGCCGGCGACATTGGCGATCTGCGCGTTACTGATGAACTCAAAAAGATTAAACCGCTCCGCGCGGTCTGCGGAAACATTGACGGCGCGCAGGCGCGCTTGGAATTTCCGCTGGACAACCGTTTTACTTGTGAAGGAGTTGACGTCTGGATTACGCACATTGCCGGCTACCCGGGGAAATACAACGGAAGGATAAACGAAATTTTGCGGCACAATCCCCCGCGGCTGCTGATCTGCGGCCATTCGCACATTCTAAAGGTCATGAATGACCCGAAGTTCGGCCATCTGCACATGAATCCAGGTGCGGCGGGCACCAGCGGATTTCACCAAGTTCGGACAATGCTTCGCTTTTCCCTCGACATTGGCAAAATAAGCGAACTTGAGGTGATCGAGATGGGAGGAAAGTAAGGATAACATAATCCCTGATTATTTAAACTCAATTTCGTACGATTTCCACTTTTGAAATGCATCGGCAGGATAGGCGAATATTTATAGAAGTAAGTGTGCCGGAAATCTGGAGGCTCGCGAAACAGTTTAATAGGAGCACTTAATAGCAAAGTACGCTCCTCTCGCCATGTTCAAGGGCAAAAGTATTCCTCATCGGCAGGATACGCGAATAAAACAAGTTGATACGGCAGGCTATTTCCTTAACTCAATCCACACTGGGCAATGGTCGCTTGATTTTTCCCAGCCGCGCACATGGTGATCCACGCCCGCTGCCTTAAGCTTGGGCACAAGTTCGTCGCTGAGCAAAAAGTGGTCGATGCGCAGGCCGGCATTGCGCTGGTAGGCATTGCGGAAATAATCAAAGAAGGTGTAGATAACCTTGTCCGGGTACAATTTCCGGACAGCGTCGGTCCATCCCTGGCCCACAAGGTTGAACCACGCCTCGCGCGATTCGACGCGGAACAGCGCATCGTTGACCCATCGCTCGGGTTTGTAAACGTCGATTTCGGTGGGCATGACGTTGAAATCGCCACAGATCACCACGGGCGTCTTGAAATCCAGCAACTGTTTCGCGCGCTTTTCCAGCCTGGCAAACCACGACAGCTTGTAGTCAAATTTGGGCCCCGGATACGGGTTTCCGTTAGGCAGGTAAAGGCACACCACGAGTACGCCGTTGATCATGGCCTCGAGATACCGGCTCTGGACGTCATCGGGATCGCCGGGAAGCACGCGCCCGATTTCCTCGATCTCGTGTTCTCGCGAAAGAATCGCGACACCATTCCAGCTTTTCTGTCCGTGCCAGACGGCCTTGTAACCGGCTTTTTCAATCGCTTCGAGCGGAAATTTCTCGTTGGGCGCCTTGAGTTCCTGCAGGCAGGCCACGTCGGGCTTCTCCTCCTCAAGCCATTTGAGCAGGACGGGAAGGCGGCCGTTGACGCCGTTTACGTTGTATGTTGCGATCTTCATGGTTGCGGTGTTAAACTGGCAGTCGGTTGTCAGTCGTCAGTCATCAGTCAACAGTCATCAGTCATCAGCTGTCAGCCGGCAGCGGTCAATTGTCAGTCATCAGTGGGGTCGCGGTCGATGTTTGTCGGTCCGAAAACTTTAAAAACTTTAAAAACTTTAAAAAACTTTAAAAACTTCCCAACTTTCCAACTTCCCAACTTTCCTGCGATCACCCTAAATTAATCATTTTCCCAATAAAAAAGCCCGGCTGGCAGGCCGGGCTTTCTTCGCACTAAATAAACTAAGTTAATAGGGTTACCGCAACCGGTCCACAGATTTTACGAGATCTTCGTCCTTTTTGATGGCCTTGTTGGCCAACACCAGCAAAACGATAGAAACTGCAGGAAGAAACATCCCAATACCCTTCTCAGAGACCTCGGCGGCCCCTCCGGATAAGTTTAGTGTCCGATACACAAATAAACCTAGTAAAATTAAGTTCAAAATTATATTCAGCCGGTTCATCACGAACTGCTGTTGTCTTTTTTTGTAAGAGAGCACACTCAGGAGCGAAAGCGTTGCCGACAGCCCAAAAAGTGGCACATATACCATGTCGGCCATGAAAAAATAATCTCCTCCGGCCGCATTTTTCCACAGCGGGAAAACAAAAGGCAGCACCGCCGAACAAATCAGGGCAAGTGTGAGGTAAACGGTCTGGATCCTTTGTATCATGGGGTTTTTCAGCCCCACAAAAATATATTTTCTTTTTTAGAATTGCTATTGCGTGGAAACATTTTATTCGTAATATTGCATGACGAGCCCGTAAGTACTTCATCTGCGGGACCATCCCGACAAACACTACCCACATTTTAACTTTTCTCCATACCCCTTTAAACAAATAACATATTTATATGTTCGATATCGACGTATTGAAAGAAATGAAGCTTCCCGAGCTTCAGGAAATTGCAAAAGCTACCAAAAAAATAAAATTTGCCGGCGTTAAGAAAGAAGACCTGATCTACCGCATCCTTGATTTCCAGGCCGCAAACCCGGCGGCAGTCCCGCAAACCGAGGCTTCACGCCCAGAACAACGGCATGCCGACGAGCCCGCGCAGGACGATGCCAGGGAAGAGCCACGCCGCGAGCGCATGCGCATCAAGCCGGGCCGCCCGAAGCTCAACAGGGATGCCGAACCCAAGCCAGAGAAGCCCGCCGATCTTTTTGCCGAAGCGCCCCGCGAGGAAGCGCCCGCAATGGACGCGCCGCGCCGTGACGAGCAAAGGAGGGAAGAGCCACGCCGCGAGAAGCAGAAATTCCGCAAGGATTTCGAGAGGCCGCAGGAACCGCGCGAGGTACGCGAACCGGAGTCTGCCGCCAGGCCAAACGACACAGAGGACCGCGATCGCCCGCATCAGAAGAGGCAACACGAAAACAAGAACAGGGAGCGCGACTTCCAGCCCAACCGCAACCGCGAGCAGCAGGGCGAGGCTCATCAGCCTGCCATTCAACCGCACAACCCTCCGCAGCAAAACACACCCCAGAACGGCAACGGCAACACCCAACCCAACGGAAATCACAACAACAACGGGAACTTTGCGCCAAACGGCAACCAGAATCCCAATTTCAAGAAGAAGAACGTCAATGTCCGCGATGCCGATTTCGAGTTCGACGGCATCATTGAGAGCGAGGGCGTCCTGGAAATGATGCCTGACGGGTACGGTTTCCTGCGCTCATCCGATTATAATTACCTTGCTTCGCCCGACGACATCTACCTTTCCACCTCACAGATCCGGCTTTTCGGGCTTAAGACGGGTGACACGGTCAAGGGCGTCGTCCGTCCGCCAAAGGAAGGTGAGAAGTTTTTCCCGCTCGTCAGGGTATTGAAGATCAACGGGCACGATCCGCAGGTGGTTCGCGACAGGATCGCCTTCGAGCACCTGACACCGGTTTTCCCAACAGAAAAATTCAAGTTGGCCGAGCGCCAAAGCAATGTC
>SXQR01000183.1 GCA_005792865.1 Flavobacterium sp.
CCGGCTTTCATGCGCCGGAACAAATCCAGGTTTTCCTCAACCGAACGGTTGCGATAGGGGCTCTCGACGCCGGGCTCGGTTGGCGTGCCCTTTTGCGCGGCCATTTCCTCGGAAGTCTGTGAATCCACGTAAGCCTTGCCTTTCTCGATGAGCTGTTCGGCCCAGTCGTATAACTGCTGGAAATAATCGGAGGCATAGCGCTCTTCGGCCCAGCTGTAACCCAGCCATTCGACATCGCGTTTGATCGCGTCCACATATTCCTGCTCTTCCTTGGCGGGATTGGTGTCGTCAAAACGCAGGTTTACTGGCGCGCCATAAGACAATCCAAGGCCAAAGTTAAGGGCGATGGAACTCGCGTGGCCGATGTGCAGATAACCGTTGGGCTCAGGTGGGAACCGGAATCGTAAACTGCTTTTGGGCATGCCCGAAGCCAGGTCGTCCTCTATGATCTGCTCGATGAAATTGACCGATTTTTCGTCTGCCATAATGATGATTAAAGGGCCAAAGTTACGATTTTAAGGACAATCGCCCGATTGCCACAATCACCGTAATGCGTACCTTTATAAAAAATAATCATGGGACCCATCAGGCTTAAAAACATCAGGACTTTTTCCTACCACGGATGCCTTCCGGAAGAGGGAAAGATTGGTTCGGAATATAGCGTGGACCTTGAAATCAAGACCGATCTCAGGAAATCGGCCATCAGTGACAGGCTCGAGGACACGGTGGATTATGTATATCTCAATCGCGTGGTGAAGGAGGAAATGGACATCCGCTCCAACCTGCTGGAACACGTTGCCCACCGAATCATTGGACGCGTGTTTAGGGAATTGCCGCAGGTGAGCCGGATCGTTTTATCGGTCTCAAAAATAAACCCGCCAATTGAAGGTGATGTGGAACTCGTCTCGGTGGTCATGGAAGAATACCGCAATTAAGTCAAGTCCTGTAGGCTTTGAACAATTTTTTTTTATATTTGCCATCCATTACAATGGCGTCGTGGCCGAGTGGCTAGGCTGGGCTCTGCAAAAGCTCCTACTGCGGTTCGAATCCGCACGATGCCTCCAAAAGCTCCCAATCCTGGGGGCTTTTTTTATTCAATTTTTTCAAGTGCCTGTTTGACAAGCTTCTGGTCGCTGGGGAAAAATCCCTGAGCCATGATCGCCACCCCAAATACGATCAACAGGATGCTGATCACCTTTTTGATATTGAAGATGTTCTTTGGCGTCATTTTGCGCTTGAGTTGCTTGGCGAGGAGAATCTTTCCAATATCCACGATTAGGTAGGTCGCCAGTACACTGCCAAAGAAGGTGACCATGCGGGAAATGTCCAAATTGAGTTTTGGCCCCACCGTAATGATGATCATGAACCAAAAAAGCAACACTCCAAAATTGATGAAATTCAGCAGGAATCCCTTGAAGAAAAGGTTGCGGTAATTTTTCTTGATTTCCTCGACGGTGATGTCTTCTTCGGTCTTGACATTCCGCCCGATCTTGCGTAACCTCAAAAACGAAACCAGCCCGTAGGACCCCATCAGGATGCCGCCGAATATGAAGATCGATGGATCGTCCTTGATGGTCTCAATGAGCCGGACGCTGCTTCCAAAGGCAATCAGGATGAAGACGATGTCGGCAACGATCACCCCGATGTCAAACGCCAGCGCAGCACGGAATCCCTTGACAACGCTGGTCTCGAGCAGGACAAAAAAGACCGGCCCAATCAGGAAGCTGAGAAAAATGCCGAGCGGGACAGCCGTGAGTATATCCTGGATCATAGGCGTTCGGGCGCATTTTTACCGGGCTTCGGAAACGCTTCCGCCCAAGGTTGTCTTCTGGTCTATTTTTGCGGGTTTTCCGTAGATGATAACATCCCCGCCTGCCTTGACATCGGCATCCACGTATTCCCTGGCGTTGATTTTCGCCTCACCGCCGGCCTTGATATCTACTTCCACCCGTCGGGCAACGAGGTCCTTTGCATTGACAATCCCGCCCGTACCGATGTTGACTTCCAGTTCATCTGCGGTTCCCTGAAGATCCAAGATGCCACCGGTAACGGCGCGCACTTCGGCTTCGTCAACGGCCATCTGAACGCGGATATTGCCACCTTCGCGGGCGGTCAGGGAAAGGTTCGGTTGCCTGATAGGCGTTGCGCAGCCCACAAAAGAACCTTCACTGGCCTGGATGGAATGGATCTCGCGGAAGTAAACCTTTGCCTCTATATCGTCCCCATCCAGGATCTGCGTGATCTTCATGCGCAATTTGAGCTCGCCGTTTTTGTTGACAACTTCAACATCGCCGCTGCGGTTGCCCATGATCTCAACGCGCTCCTCATCCGAAGCGATCAGTTCTATATTGATTTGGTCAAAGGCCGACAGGTGCCTGAATTCGCCCGGTTTTCTTGAAACCTGCGAAAAGGCTGGAAGTGCGGCCAATACCAGGAATGCGAGTGTTTTCATGATTGTGGATCGTTTTTGCGGATAAAACTAAAATCAAGCTGCTTCTTGACAAGGTCGGCGTTCTTGACCTTTACCCAGACCTCGTCGCCAAGTTGCAAAAGTTGTTTGGAAATTTCGCCCACAAGGGCATATTGCTTTTCGTCGAAGGTGTAATAATCGTCTTTGATCTCCCGGATACGGCACATGCCCTCGCACTTGTTCTCGATGATCTCCACATAGATGCCCCACTCCGTAACGCCCGATATGACGCCCAGGAATTCCTCGTTGTTGTGGTCCTGCATGTATTTGACCTGCATGTACTTGACCGAATCGCGTTCGGCGCTGGTGGCCAGGTTTTCCATGTTTGAGGAATGTTCGCACTTGACCTCATAGTGATCCGCGTTGGCCGATTTTCCGCCGTCGAGGTAATATTGCAGAAGCCTGTGCACCATGACGTCCGGATAACGGCGGATGGGAGAGGTAAAATGCGAATAATAATCGAATGCAAGCCCGTAGTGGCCGATGTTTTCCGTAGAATACTTGGCTTTGCTCATGCTTCGGATGGTGAGCGTGTCCACCATGTTCTGCTCTTTCTTGCCCACAACATCCTGCAGGAGGCTGTTCAGCGATTTGGAGATGTCCTTCTTGGATTTAAAGCTGATGCTGTAGCCGAATTTAGATATGACCGACTGCAGCCCCATGAGTTTTTCCTCGCTGGGTTCATCGTGGATCCGGTAAACGAATGTTTTCTTTTGCTTCCCGATGTATTCGGCAACCTTGCGGTTGGCCAGGAGCATGAACTCCTCGATCAGGTGATTGGCGTCCTTGGAAATCTTGAAGTAAACACCGGTGGGTTCGCCTTCGGGGCTCAGGTTGAACTTGACTTCGACCTTGTCAAATGAGATTGCACCGTTTTTCATCCGGTTCTTGCGGAATATCTTCGCGAGCTTGTCCATCTCAAGAACGGCCTCGGTAATTTCGGCAGGCGCGGTATAAGCCTGGTCGGTCAATGAAACATCTGCGGGAATATCGCCCTTGCCTGTCTCGATGATCACCTGCGCCTCTTCATACGAGAAACGCTGATCTGAATAAATCACCGTCCGGCCAAACCATTGGTTGGTCACCTGTGCGGCGGGCGTGATCTCAAATACCGCCGAAAAGGTGTACTTTTCCTCGTGCGGCCTTAGCGAACAGGCAAAGTTGGAAAGCACCTCGGGAAGCATCGGGACCACACGGTCAACCAAATATACCGATGTCGCCCGGTTATAGGCTTCATCGTCAAGAATCGTCCCTTCCTGGACATAGTAGGAAACATCGGCGATATGGATGCCGATCTCGTAATTCCCGTTGTCA
>SXQR01000184.1 GCA_005792865.1 Flavobacterium sp.
CTTTGGCGTGCCGCATGATTTGGTCAACGGCATCATTGCAGGTGGTGACGCCGCCATCCGCAAGGCTGTCGAAAACGCCGAGGACGACACCGCAAAAGCTTGGGAGGACCTTCGTGCGCACGGCATAAAACAGGGTGACGTCGTGATCGGGATCGCCGCATCAGGGACAACGCCTTATGTCATTGGCGGGCTCGAAAAGTGCAATGCGCAGGGAATCGACACGGGTTGCATCACGTGCAACGCGGGAAGTCCGCTCGCGCTGACCGCGAGATTTCCGGTTGTCGTTGTCGTCGGGCCGGAATTCGTGACCGGAAGTTCCCGCATGAAAGCAGGCACCGCCCAAAAGCTCGTGCTCAACATGATCTCAACTACCGCGATGATCAGGCTGGGGCGCGTGCGGGGCAACAAAATGGTGGACATGCAACTTTCCAACAACAAACTCGTGGACCGCGGCGTAAGGATGATCATGGACGAGATTCCCGTGACTTACCAGGAGGCGGCCCAAATGCTTGACCGCTACAAGAGTGTCCGCAATGCCGTGGCCCATTATAACCCAGATTCCCTCAACCTCTGATGCCGACAAACAGAACCATCCTCAATCACGGCCTGAAATTCATGGCCTGGTCGCTACCCCTGTTTTTCATCGGGCCGACCGTGATCAACAGTGCCTTCAAGAATACCGGCCACTGGCTGTTCATACCGGTGCTGGGCATCGGCATCATATTCTGCATCCTCGCGGTGGTATTCCTGTTCAGGGGATTGAAGAACATCGTCAAAAGCCAAACCGATACCTGATGGAAGATTTTCTTTACGTGGGCCATCGTTTTGAGCGTGAGGTCCTTCTCAACGGGAGCATAAGCAATCGCGAATTCGATCATTGCGAATTTTTGGGATGCGACTTTTCGGGCAGCGCATTTACCGACTGTATTTTCACCGACTGCATCTTTACCGATTGCAACCTCTCCATGTGCGCAATGGCGGGATCGACGCTTCAGCAGTCGTCATGGGTCCGATGCAAACTGCTGGGCATTCGATTTGATGCATGCAACAAGACTTTTTTTTCCCCTTCGTTCGCGCAGTCTGCGTTGGATTTTTCGTCGTTTGCCAATTTGAAGATGCCAAGGAGCTCGTTCGAGGGCTGTTCCCTCAAGGGCGTCAACTACTCCAATTGCGATCTGCGGGAATGCAACTTTAACGACACTGACATGGACGGGGCGATCTTTGACGAGGCAGACCTTTCCGGCGCCGACTTCTCCACGGCGGTCAATTTCAACATCGATCCGGAACGGAACCGGCTCGCAAAGGCAAAATTTTCGATCAACAATCTGGAGGGCCTGCTCGCCCGGTATGAAATAAAAATAACGTAATGGAATATCTGCAGAGCACAAAAAAACTTTTTGCGTACTACCGGGGCCTTGCCGAAGGAGCCATCGCCCAGCTTCAACCCGAACAGCTCTTCGCGGCACAAAACGAAGATTGCAACAGCATCGCGGCGATCATGCGGCACATGGCGGGCAACATGCTCTCGCGGTGGACCGATTTCCTGACCTCTGACGGTGAAAAACCATGGCGCGAACGCGACCGTGAATTTGACGTGCAGTCCTATGCAGGTCCCGAAACGGTCGTTGAACTCAGGAAATATTGGGATTCAGGTTGGGATTGCCTCTTTGCCGCACTCGATTCCCTGACCAACAATGACCTGCAGGCCACCGTTTACATACGAAACGAGGGCCACTCGGTTACCGATGCGATCGCTCGGCAGCTCGCTCACTATCCCTATCACGTCGGCCAGATCGTTTTCGCGGCCAAGGTGCTGAAGCAGGCTTCGTGGGACAGCCTCTCGATCCCGCGCAACCAATCGGCGACATACAATCAGGAAAAATTTTCGGTGGAACGCCACGAGGCGCATTTTACCGATTCACCCATCCAAATAAAAAAAGATCAGCCATGAAAAAACACCTTGTGATGCTGCTGGCGCTCTCGGCATTTGCCCTGGGCGGCTGCTACGAGCAGGAACGCAACTGCAAGGATTTCCACGAAGGAAAGTTCCGCTTTGAACAGGAAATCGACGGCAAGAAACTCTCCACGACATTCGAGCGGCGGGGGAACCTTGAAATCGAGACCTTTGAAGGCAAGACCGATTCGGCTACCGTGCGCTGGGTCAGCGATTGTGAGTACGTCCTGCAGAAACTCAACCCGCGGAACATGCAGGAAAAGAAGGCGATCTCCATCAAGATATTGTCCACCACCGATAAATCCTATACCTTTGAGTATGGCCTGGTAGGCAACGCCGAACGCCGCAAGGGCACCGTAACCAAACTTGACTGACAATGGAATTCTTATCCAATCCGGACACCTGGATCGCACTATTGACCCTTACCTTCCTTGAGGTGGTTTTGGGAATCGACAATATCATTTTCATTTCCATCACGACCGGAAAACTCCCGGAAGCCGACCGCAAGCGGGCCACCCGCATCGGACTTTTTTTGGCGATGTTCATGCGGATTGCCTTATTGTTTGGAATCACCTGGCTCATTACGCTCAAGGAACCATGGGTATCGTTCGATCTGGGCTGGGCCAAGGCCGGCGTAAGCGGTCAAAGCCTGATCCTTTTGCTGGGCGGATTGTTCCTGCTGTACAAGAGCACCAAGGAAATTCGCGAAAAAGTGGACCACAAGGGTGTCGAGGAGGCGACGATGACCAAGACCGCGACCAAGGCCTTTGGCAAGGTGATCCTGCAAATCATCATGATCGACCTGGTATTCTCCTTTGATTCGATCCTCACTGCGGTTGGGATGACCAATGGACTTGATGGCGCGCTCTACATCATGATTACGGCGGTGATCATATCGGTACTGATCATGATGCTTTTCGCCATACCGATCGGCAATTTCGTCAACAAGCATCCGTCAATTCAAATACTCGCGTTGTCATTCCTGATCCTGATTGGATTCATGCTCATCACGGAGAGCGCACACTTGGCAAATGCAGAATTTTTCGGTAGCCACGTCACCCCGATCCCCAAAGGATATCTGTACTTCGCGATCGCATTTTCACTGGGCGTCGAGATGTTGAACATGAAGCTTGACCGGAAGCCGAGCCTGTAAAAAGATGTTAATCTATTTTTAACCTGCGAGGTTCTAGCACAGTTATTGAGTAACTTTTCTCAACTAAATTTATTGTTATGAAAACTACTGCCATGATTTTGCTGATATCGCTTATCACTTTTTCCTGCAAGGATACAGCGGGTCGTGCCGAGGCGTACGACGACAGCAGGGAAGCCGCCATTGACTCGATGAAAATCGAAATGGCCAAACAGGAAGCCGAGCTCGCCAGGCAAAAGTCGATCGATTCGATGAAAGCCGTCCAGGCCAGCCGCGCCAGGGTTGTTGAAAGAACCGCGGTGTCGCACCGTGCCGCTTCAAGCGAGCCGACTGCAAACACCAGTACGGGAACAACCGCCAAAAAGAAGAAAGAGCTTAGCGGTGCCGCGAAAGGCGCCATCATCGGGGCCGGTGTAGGTGCCGTAAGCGGCGCGGTCATCCATAAGAAGAACCCCGGAGTCGGAGCCGTAATTGGCGGTGTGGCCGGTGCGGGTGTCGGAGCTGGTGCGGGGGCCATCCTCGAATCGGACGAGAAAAAAGCCGAACGCCGCGCCAACCGATAAATAACCTTAAAAAATCAAAAACTCCCATTATGGGAGTTTTTTTTTAAAATAGGGTGATCTGTCCCTCGTCGTCCACCTGGATCTCGGGATCGTCACCGGTGGCATTGGCCACTTCCGACTCGCCCGCGACCTCAAGTTCTTCGGGCACGACCTCCTCGGGCGACTCGTATGGCAGCGGATCGAGCAAGTTGATTTGCTTGATCTTGTCGGTGGTGAGCTGATTACCGAGTGCCTTGATTCCTTTTACGGTAATGAACGCCTCCAGATCCACCACCTGGTTTTCCTTTTGGAAACCCTTGACCTTGGCAAAGATGACCTCGGCGACGGGACGATAATCGGTGGCCACGATCTCCAGCTGTGACTGGGGATGTTCTGAAATGAAGACATCTTCCCTGCTCTCATTTTCAACCAGGAAACGCTTGACGTAGTAGCGCTCTTTCTCGCCGTCGAAATAAATGGCCGATATCGGCTTGGACGGAACCCACTTTTCCAGGACGATCATGTCGGGATCAAAATGCGTTGTTAGCTCGGGAATGATGGTCCTGATCTTACCGGCCTGCGTGATGACCAATAGGCGGTCGTTGGGCCTGAATTCGCCCAACAGTTCGCCCCGTCCGTCGGCATTGAGTTTTTGTACCGTATCGTCAAACCAGATCTTGCGCGGCTTTAAAGTCGAAATGCCTTTCTCCTTGAGCTCGATTTTCTTGATCGGGTACTTGCTTACGGTATTCCCCCGAGAGGATCGGCCCTTGATCGCGATATTGGCAAAATCCACATCCCATTTGAGCTTTTTGATCGACCCAACCTGACGCAGCAGGATCGTGATGACTTCCGCTTCACCATTTGGATTGGCCGAGAAGTACAGCACCTGCGAACCTTTGGTCTCATTGGTCAGGTCATACGGTTTGTCACGCGTCACACCCGATACATTGAACCTCTTGATATACGACGGCCCGGATTTACCGTCGCGGTACACCATGTTGTAGATCGTGCGCTTGTCATGCTTGTCAAACACCGCGACATGGATGATGTCCTTGCCGACGAAGGTCTTTTCGGACACCTTGGTCACCATCATCGAACCGTCGCGCAAAAAGATGATGATGTCGTCGATATCCGAGCAATCGCAGACATATTCGTCCTTCTTGAGGTTCGTCCCAACGAATCCCTCTTCGCGGTTGACGTAAAGCTTGGTATTGCGAAGTACGACCTTTGTAGCCTCGATGTCGTCAAAGATGCGCAGCTCGGTCTGGCGTTCACGGCCCTTGCCGTATTTTTCCTTGAGTTTCGTGAAATACGCGATCGCAAAATCGGTCAGGTGCTCCAGGTCGTATTTGACCTGTTCGATCTCGCCCTCAAGCGCCTCGATTTTTTCCTGCGCCTTGTCGATATCGAATTTCGAGATTCGCTTGATGCGGATTTCCGTCAGGCGTACGATATCGTCCTCGGTGACCGCGCGTTTGAGGTGTTTGGTGTGGGGCTTGAGGCCTTCGCCGATGGCAGAGATCACGCCTTCCCAGGTCTCCTCCTCCTCGATCAGGCGGTAAATCCGGTTCTCGATGAAGATGCGCTCGAGCGATTGAAAGTGCCAGTTTTCCTCGAGCTCGCCCAATTGTATCTCGAGTTCCTGTTTCAAAAGATCGACCGTCCGATACGTCGAGATCCGAAGCATCTCTGACACGCCCACGAACCGCGGTTTGTGGTCTTCGATCACGCAACCCAGCGGCGCCACCGAAGTCTCGCAGGCCGTAAAGGCAAACAGCGCGTCAATAGTCTTGTCGGGCGAAACGCCGGGGAAGAGGTGGATCAGGATCTCTACCTCGGCCGCCGTGTTGTCCTCGATTTTCTTGATCTTGATTTTGCCCTTCTCGTTTGCCTTAAGAATACTGTCGATTAGGGATGACGTGTTGGTCGAAAAAGGGATCTGCGTGATGACAAGCGTATTCTTGTCCAGTTGCGACACCTTGGCCCGGACCCGGACGCGGCCGCCGCGCATACCGTCGTTATAGGCCGATATATCGGCAATGCCACCGGTCTGGAAGTCGGGGAAAAGCTGGAATGATTTGCCCTTCAATATCCGGATCGAGGCGTCGATGAGCTCATTGAAATTGTGCGGGAGCACCTTGGTGGAAAGTCCCACCGCAATTCCTTCGGCGCCCTGGGCAAGCAAAAGCGGAAACTTGACCGGCAGGTTGACCGGCTCGTTGCGGCGGCCGTCATAGGAAGCGGCCCATTCGGTGATCTTGGGCGAATAGAGGACTTCAAGCGCAAATTTGGACAGTCGCGCCTCGATGTAACGCGATGCCGCGGCACCATCGCCCGTAAGGATGTTGCCCCAGTTTCCTTGCGTGTCGATCAAAAGATCTTTCTGCCCGATCTGAACCATGGCATCGGCGATGGACTGGTCCCCGTGCGGGTGGTACTGCATGGTATGCCCCACGACGTTAGCCACCTTGTTGTAGCGACCGTCGTCGAGTTCCTTGAGCGAGTGCATGATGCGGCGCTGCACGGGTTTGAAGCCGTCCTCGATGGCAGGCACCGCCCGCTCCAGGATCACGTAGGAAGCGTAATCAAGAAACCAATCCTTGTACATCCCGGTGACCTTGGTGATGGTGTCGTCAGGACTCACCTCATCGTGGTCGTAGAAGTGGTCGCCGCCATCCCCATCTGGAATGTTGTCAGGTAAAATAATATCTTCTTCGTCCATATTTAGTTGAAAGTCCAAAGCCCAAAGACTATAGACTCTTTATGATTAGTCGTATGCCGCAGCCCTGATGGAATCGACCCGAGGCCAAAGGCCGAACTGGCGCAGCACATCCTTTTGCGAGGCCACGAGCAAAAGATATAGCGGACAGCAGGCAAAGCTGCCCAAACATAAC